>JAKFXY010000015.1 GCA_021731165.1 Acidobacteriota bacterium
CCTTCGCCACCTCGTCATACGGCACGAACTTCGCCCACCCCTTGTCCGCCGCCACCTTCGTCAACGCCGCCGTCAACGTCGTCTTCCCGTGGTCGATGTGCCCGATCGTCCCCACGTTCACATGCGGTTTCGAACGATCAAATTTCTCTTTCGCCATATGCGTGTGCGCTCGACTCGTAGAGGCGGGCCTTTAGGCCCGCCTACCAAATTAGCGTTATAGACCCCAGGCGGACCTAAAGGTCCGCCGCTACGCGCTTGCTAACCACGTGGCTTGCCTAGCCAAAGCTCGCGGCGCGAGCGAAGGCTGGAGCCGATGACCAGAATCGAACTGGTGACCTCGTCCTTACCAAGGACGCGCTCTGCCAACTGAGCTACATCGGCCTCGCTAAGTTCCAGGTTCCAAGTTCCAGGTTCGGAGTTCACTCAACGCTACCGGTTCGCTCACCACCCCATCGTTCAAGAGCGCGAACCCGGAACGTAAAACCCAAAACCCAGAACCATTCATGGAGCGGGAGACGGGGATCGAACCCGCGACCAACAGCTTGGAAGGCTGTGACTCTACCACTGAGTTACTCCCGCCTTCGCGCCTCGCGCGCGTCTTTGGCTCCATCGCATCAAGTACTCTCGCCCGCCTGACCGCAACCCGTTCACCCTACCGACACGTGAGGTTGGTGGGGAGGGGAGGGTTCGAACCTCCGTAGCCCGAAGGCGGCAGGTTTACAGCCTGCTGCGATTGACCGCTCTGCCACCTCCCCAAAAATCTACTGTTCGTGTTTGTGAGCTGTGTCCGTGCGTTGGCGCTTTCCTGTGGACCGAGGCGACCCGGTCGGTGGAGCTGGCGGAGGGATTTGAACCCCCGACCGGCTGATTACAAATCAGCTGCTCTACCGGACTGAGCTACGCCAGCCAGACAAAGGGCAAATCATAGCACTTCCCATGCCACGCCATCAACCGATGGCGAGCCGTAAAGACCAGCCCTACGAACCACGCGAGGTCCGATCTTGAGGTCCACCGGAACGCCCGGCTCGCAGTCGCCGTAAAAGACCCGCCCACGGACTACGAACCGTAGGGCGTCCCCTTGCGGGGCGCCACGTGCCGCCGCTGTCGGACGGCTTCGAACAGCGTCACGCCGGCTGCCACCGAGACGTTCAGGCTCCCGACGTGCCCCTGCATCGGGATGGCGGCAAGGTAGTCGCATTTCTCCCGGACCAAACGCCGCAGCCCTACATCCTCAGCTCCGAGCACGATAGCCGTCGGGACCCTGAAATCGATTGATTCGTAAGAGGTTATCGCCTCGCCAGCCAGTCCGACTGTCCAGACCCCGGCCGCCTTCAGTTCCTCAATCGCCCTGGCGATGTTCACAACCTCGGCTATCTTGACGTGGGCAACCGCCCCTGCCGACGCCTTGGCGACCACACCTCCGCGGGCAGCCGACCGGCGGCTCTGGACAATCACGCCGTCCACACCGGCGGCATCCGCCGTCCGAAGAATTGCGCCCATATTCTGCGGGTCCTCGATGCCGTCCAACACGACCAGAAGTGGGACTGCCGCCGCGCCCCGCACAAGTTCATCCACGCTGTATTCGATTGCGGTGCCGACATCAGCCACTACGCCCTGGTGAAGACCCTGACGGACGTCTCGATCGAGCACCTCGACCGGCACCTTTCGCACGCGCACACCACTCTCGCCGGCCAGCGCGAGCAGCTGGCGGAGACGCTCGCCGCCACGGTCTCCAACGCGAAGCTCCCGCACGCGGCCGGCGCGCAATGCCTCAAGAACCGGATTGATCCCGTAGATAATCATGAGTCTTGTCGGCGCCTCGTGAAGGGCAACCCTTCAGCCTTTTTCACGACACCACAGAATGGGCCCTCACGGCCCATCAACCGCCGCTAGGAAGAGCCCAGCCCGCTCGGCCGCACTCGGAACTCTCACCATCCCCGACGAGGCGAGCATCGCTCCCCGCTCGATGGCGGGCACCGCGAGGTCGAGCTCGAGTCCCTCGGCCTCGCCCGTGAGCGCCAGGCGAATTGGGTGAAATAGCGCTTTCCCCTTCTGCCCCGTCTTCTCGCGCACACGCGCAGCCATCGCACGAAACGCTTCTCGATCGATCAGTGGAGGACGTCCTTCAAGCTCCGACGCCAAGGCATCGAGCACCGGGCGCACCGCGATGGCCTCTGCGCGAATCACAGCATCCTCGAGCGCACGGGATGCTGAATAGTCAAATAGAAACCTGAGCCGCGCCGGCACTTGGTCAAGCCGATCAACGGACGCCGCGGCGAGCGGCACGACGGACTCAAGATACATTCGGTCCGCTTCTCCCGGCTGCAAAGCCCATCCCTCCCGCTGAAGGAAAGGCAGACACAGACCAGCCAATCGCGCCGGATCGGCGGCTTTCAGGTAGTGACGATTCACCCACGCCAGCTTCTCGACGTCGAACACGCCCGCGCTCCTCCCGACGTCCTCGAGCCTGAAACGGCGGGCGAGCTCTTCCAGCGGCAGCAGCTCCTCCCCCTCGCCGGGCGACCAGCCAAGCAACGCCAGGTAGTTGGCCAATGCCTCCGGGAGGTAGCCGCGCTCGCGGAACTCGGAGACGGACGTAGCGCCGTGGCGCTTCGAGAGCTTCGAGTGATCGGGGCCAAGCACCATCGACACGTGCGCAAACAACGGCGGCGTCCATCCGAATGCCTCATACAGCAGGAGCTGTCGGGGCGTGTTGGAGACGTGATCCTCCCCGCGGATCACATGCGTGATCGCCATCAGCGCGTCGTCAACGACGACGGCAAAGTTGTAGGCAGGAACACCATCCGATCGCAGCAGGACCGGATCACCAATAACTTCAGTATTGAACCGTACCTCGCCTCTCACGACGTCGGTGAAGACGACGTCTCGATCGGGGGGGATGCGAAACCGAATGACGGCCGGTTCGCCGTTCTCAATGCGGCGTCGTGCTTCGTCCTTGGGAATGTCGCGGCAACGGCCACCGTACTTCGGCGGCTGACCGGCCCGAAGGGTGTGGTAGCGCTCCATCTCGAGCTGCTCCTCGGAACAGAAGCAGCGGTACGCCAGGCCGCGGGACATCAGCTCCACGGCGTGCGCGCGGTAGATGTGGAGGCGCTCGGACTGGAAGTACGGCCCGTACTCGCCGCCGGTGTCTACGCCTTCGTTCCAGTTGAGCCCCAGCCAGCGCATGTCCTCCAGCGCCGACTGCGCCGCTTCCTTCGTGGACCGTGCGAAGTCGGTGTCCTCGATGCGCAGAATGAACGTGCCGCCGGCCCCGCGCGCCAGCAGCCAGTTAAATAGCGCCGTACGGGCATTGCCCACGTGCAACTGGCCTGTGGGGCTGGGTGCGAAGCGGACTCTCATCACAAGGTCAAGGGTCAAAGGTCAGGATCAAAGGGCCAAGGTCAAAGGCGGTTCGGGGGAGACTCATCGGTCGATCCGACCCTTGCCCATTGACCTACACATGCGCGATCAAGGCCACTGCGTGAACAGCGACCGCCTCGCCGCCGCCCGTGGCGCCGACGCCTTCGTTGGTTTTTCCCTTCACGCTGACTTGCCCAGGCGCGATGCCGATGGCACGCGCTACATTGCCGCGAATCGCCTCGACGTGCGGCAACAACTTTGGTCGCTCGGCAATAACCACGACATCGACATTGACCACGTTATAGCCAGCCTCACGAACTATTCCCGCCGCATGGGCGAGCATCGCGATGCTGTTCGCGTCCTTCCAGGCCGGGTCGGTGTCGGGAAAATGGCGGCCGATGTCTCCCGCGCAGGCGGCACCGAGGATAGCGTCGGTCAGAGCATGGCACACGGCGTCCGCGTCCGAGTGGCCCAGCAGTCCCTTCTCGAACGGAATCGTCACTCCGCCAAGAATCAGCGGGCGGCCCGCCACCAGGCGGTGAAGGTCGTAGCCGTTCCCGATGCGCAGTCCCGCGCCGCCACCGCGCTGCGCCATCAAGGCTTCCGCCATCTCGAGGTCCTCTGGTGTCGTGATTTTGATGTTGCGCGGATCGCCGTCCACGAGAGTCACCGGATGACCAGCCTGCTCCGCCAGCATGGCCTCATCCGTCGCCTCCGCGTGCCCGGTTGCCAGCGCGAGCGCATCGCGAAGCACGCTGGTCCTGAACGCCTGGGGCGTTTGCGCGAGAAAGACCTCCCCACGCGGGAGGGTGCCGACGATCACGCGATTCGCGTTCCCGCGTTTGACGGTATCCGTGGCCGGCAGAGCTGCGATGGCAGCGCCATACGCAACCGCCGCGTCGATAGTCCGCTCGATGAGTTCGCCGCTGACAAACGGACGTGCGGCGTCGTGGATGATCACGACATCCGCGCGGGACGCCACGCGAGCAAACGCCCTGGCCACCGAGTCCTGGCGCCGGGCGCCCCCCTCGACGACGACAGTAGGTTTGCCGGCGGCGGCAAGGTACGTCGGCGGATCCGCCACCATGTCCGCCGGCAGCGCGACGACAAGTTCGGAAACACGCGAACTGCCGGCCAATGCCTCCACCGAGTGTCGGAGAATGGGTTTGCCACAGAGGGCCAGAAACTGCTTCGGCCCGGCGGTGCCGAAGCGGGCGCCCCGCCCGCCGGCGGCGATAATCGCGGAAACGTGCACGGTCCTGGCGATCTTACCCGACGTGCCGGCCCTCTTCGCGCGCGCCCGTATAGTCGGCCATTCGCTGCGCCGTCATTTCCACCACCCGCTCGAGACGCCGCGAGTCAATTTCACGAGGCGCGAACACGACGACGAGCGCCCGTGTGGTCGCGGTGGTCACCATCGTCCGCGCCGAATCGGACGTCGGGTTGCCAAAGGGGCCCTCGCTGTCGGCCAGCGCGATACGCCCACCGACGTTGACCTCATCTTTTCGAATACCTGGGTACGACTCGCCGGGACGGCCAAGACGGAGCACGACGTCTCCGTGAATGCGATTCGCGTCGTACAGCCCGTACGGGAGCTGCGACTCCAGCGAACACCAGTTGCAGACATCGACCAGCGAGTTGATCCGCGGAAGCGACTCGCCCTTCATCACGCGACGAAGGAGCGCCTCCGACGAGGGACGACGCCTGGTGGGATCGAGACCCACACGCTTGTACATCGTCCGGACGGCAGAGATCTCCTCCGGTGGGCGTACACGCACCGAGGCCTCGGCCGCCGCGAGAGGACCGTCCATGCGAGCGTCGCGCTCCACGACCGTCGCCCCGTCGAGCCAGAGCCACGCGGGGCCGACGATCAACGCGAGGTCAGGCGCGAGCGTGAGGATCGACATCCGATTCCGCCTCGGGAGCCACGATCTGCCTGATGCGCTCGCCAAACGCCTTCGGGTCGGTCCCAGCGAGCTCAGTGGTGTCGAGGGGTGCATGCACGACCAGGCGTACGTCGCCAGGATAGGTCGCGAGGCGTCCCTTCAGCATGATGTGCCGGCTGCCCACCACTGAGAGCGGCACAACCGGCAACCCTGCCTCGAGAGCGAGATAGAAACTCCCGCCCTTGAACCGCGCTACGCGTCCGTCGCGGCTGCGCGTCCCCTCGGGAAAGACAATGAGCGAGAGCCCGGCCGATGTGAGGCGCGAAGCCCAGCCGAAGATTTTCGAGCGGTCCGGCCGGCTCCGGTCCACGAGCATGTGGCCCGTGCGGCGCAAATGCCACCCGAGAAAGGGGAAGTGTCCGAGCGAATCCTTGGCGATGATGCGCAGCTGGTACGGCAGCGCCCAGAACAGAATCGGAATGTCGTAGATGCTCTGGTGATTCGAAACGAACACGTAGGTGCGCCCAGGCACGAGCTGCTCGAGGCCCGACACGTGCACCCGGACTCCCGTCGTGGCCAGAATGAGCCGCGACCAGGTACGCGCGCACCAATGCGCGAAGTAGCCGCGTTTCTCGAAGAGACTCGAGGCGAGCGAAAGCGTCCCGAGCACGATCGTGTACAGGCTGATCGCAGGGATCAGGAAAAAGACCGTCCGCCACCAGTGAAAGGGAGGAATCGAACTACTTTCCGGCCGCGGCCGGCGACGGAGCGGGCTGACGCGGCCGCACCTCCACCGCCACGGCCGCCGGCACCGCCGCCTGCGCGGCTTGCGCGGAGTCGATGAAGCGGCCGAAGATCATCTTGCCCGCCGTGGTCTGCAACACGCTCGTGACGACCACGTCGATCGTCTTGCCCATCATCTTTCGGGCGTTGTCCACCACGACCATCGTACCGTCATCGAGATAGGCAACGCCCTGGTTGTATTCCTTGCCTTCCTTGAGGATGAAGACCTTCATGAGCTCCCCCGGCAGCACCACCGGCTTGAGGGAGTTCGCGAGCTCATTGATGTTGAGGACTTCGATGCCGCGCAGCTGGGCCACCTTGTTCAGGTTGAAGTCGTTGGTGACGATTTTTCCCTGAAGCGTGCGCGCCAGCTCGATCAGCTTGAGATCGACCTCGCGCACCTCGGGGAAGTCCACTTCGGAAATCATGACGTCCAGGCCGGACATCTTCTGGATCTTCTGGAGGATGTCGAGCCCGCGGCGCCCGCGGTTGCGCTTCATCGAGTCCGACGAGTCCGCGACGAGCTGCAGCTCCTTGAGGACGAACTGCGGAATGACAAGTGTCCCGTCCATGAAGCCGGTCTCGCAGATATCCGCAATGCGTCCGTCGATGATGACACTGGTATCCAACACCCGGTAGCGCCGACTCGGGCCCGAGACACGGAACAGGCCGATCAGGCGGGCCGGTTCCAGCCACTCCCCCTTCCGCGCGCCCATGACGATGCCGAGGTACGGAAGGCCGAGCAGAATGAGGCTGTGGAGAAACACCACACGGCCGTCCCCAAGGTTGGCCCAGTAGAGCGCGGCGCCAATCGTCTTGGCCGCCGCGAGGCCAATCGCCCCGCCGAGCAGCGCCCCGAACAGATGCGGGACCGAGACGTCCCTGCTCCGGATCTCGAGCGCGACGAACAGGCCGGCCATGACGATCCCAAACACCACGTTGAGAATCGGATCTCCGGCAATCGGGCGAAGCTGGTAGGAGGAATAGCCGACGGCCGCGACGAAGAGGACGCGGGCGACAACAAACCAAGCCATGAGTGGGTGAACCTTAGAGCCCCACGACAATAAAATCAAGCGATCAACTGATCGAGGGCCTCCCCAAGGGTCCTTACCCCGACCAGCTCGCAACCACCTCCGACACCGGGCTTCGGCGATCCCGTCTCTCCGGCGGCGATGGCGGCATCAGTTGGGTCCACATTGGTAGCGGGCATCACCAGTCGGGTAAATCCCATCTGGACCGCCTCGCGCACGCGAAGGGCGGCCTGCGGGACGCCACGGATCTCTCCGCTCAACCCGACCTCCCCGAAGATCGCAGTGGCCGGCGCCAGCGCTCTGTTCCGAACGCTCGATGCCACGGCCGCCAGCACGCTCAGGTCAGCAGCCGGCTCTTCCACGGTCATGCCGCCGGCGACATTCACGTATACGTCGTCGCCGGCAAGGTTCAAGCCCGCGCGCTTCTCCAGCACCGCGAGCAGGAGGGAGAGGCGATTCTGGTCGATGCCAATCGCCATGCGCCGCGCACTGCCGTACGTG
This sequence comes from Acidobacteriota bacterium, assembly GCA_021731165.1. Lineage (GTDB taxonomy): Bacteria > Acidobacteriota > Vicinamibacteria > Vicinamibacterales > UBA2999 > JAKFXY01. The sequence goes on from JAKFXY010000015.1 coordinate 7,565, forward strand.
CTCGTGCTGACGAGCGCCTGCACTTCGACGAGGATTGGACGCGCTCCTTCGACCGAGCAGAGTACGGCGGACCCCGGAGTCCCTGACGCACGCTCGGACAGAAACAGCTGAGATGGGTTCGGCACCGGCCGAAGGCCAGCTCCGGTCATCTCGAACACGCCTAGCTCACTCACCGCGCCGAACCGGTTCTTCACGGCCCGCACCACGCGGTGCGAATGGTGCCGCTCACCCTCGAAGTACAAGACCGTGTCCACGACGTGCTCGAGTACCTTGGGGCCGGCGAGGCTGCCGTCCTTCGTCACGTGTCCCACGAGCACGGTGGGGATGTTCTGTCCCTTGGCCGCGAACAGGAATTGCGTGGCGGCCTCGCGTACCTGGCCGATGCTGCCAGGAGCCGACTGGAACTTGTTCGACCAGACGGTCTGCACCGAATCGATGATCACGAGCGACGGCTTGAGTCGTGCAATCTCCTCGAGGATGCGCTCCACGCACGTCTCGGAGAGGAGATACAGCCGAGCGACGCCGACGCCGAGCCGGTCGCCACGGCTCTTGATCTGGTGCTCCGATTCCTCCGCGGACGCGTAGAGAACGGGACCAACGGCACGGGCGAAGTGTGCGGCCGCCTGCAGCAGCAGCGTGGACTTGCCGATGCCAGGCTCTCCACCAAGCAGGACGAGCGAGCCCGGGACGATCCCACCACCCAACACGCGATCGAACTCGTCGATCCCTGTTGAGAGCCGCGGGGCATCGGCCGTGTCGATATCCGCGTACAACTTCGCTGCGCCACCTGCGCCGAACTGCGCGTACCGATTCTGAGCGCCGCCCGCGATGCCACCAGACATGCCTGCCACCGAGGCCGCCGGGTCCGTGGCGCGCTCCTCGACGAGCGAGTTCCACGCGCCGCAGTCCGCGCAGCGCCCAAGCCACTTCGGCGACTGCGCACCGCATTCCTGACAGACGAAAACGACTTTCGGCGGCTTCATGACTCAGGAACGCCGCGGCGGCACAGAGCACACGGAGGGCACACCGCCTGGAACGAGCCCGACGAGAGCCAGCTCTGCGGCCTCTGTGTCTCTGTGGCGCCTTGTGTGTTGTCGCTACTTGGCAGAGTACTGTCTCTCAATTCTCGCGCCGATCCGGCAGACGATCTCCCATGGAATGGTACCAATCGCCGCCGCCATTTCGCGCGCGTCGATCTGCTGCCAGCTCTCTGTGCCCTGCCTGCCGATGATCACGACCTGGTCTCCCGGCTCCACGTCTAGTCCCGTGACATCCACCGTGAGCATGTCCATCGACACCGCGCCGACGATCGGGACACGGCGTCCCCGTATCAGCACTTGCCCGCGTCCGCCGAGGCGCGTGTCGAGGCCATCGGCGTAGCCGGCGGGGACCACCGCGATGCTCCGCGGGGTCTCGGCTTGGTATGTCCGGCCATAGCCCACGCCTTCGCCTGGCCGTAGCCCTTTCACCGCCACCACACGGCTCGTCAGCGACATGACTGGCTGCAACGGAATAGTCGAGGCGATTGGCGGCGGGACGATGCCGTAGAGCAGGAGGCCTGGGCGCACCATGTCGTACCACACGCGCGAGTCGCGAAGAAGCGCCGCGCTGTTGCACGCATGGCGCGGAAGCCTCCTGCCGCCGACACGTCCGCCCGTCGTGTCCTGCTCTTGAAGACCCACGTCGGGAGCTTGGCGAGCGGCCAGCTCGTCAACCACGCTCGCGGCCATCTCGAAACGTATGCGCTGGTCGTGAAAGAGCGGCGAATCGGGCATGTCCGCGGTCGAGAAATGCGTATAGATCGCCTCGAGCCGAAGGTTCGCGCTGCCGAGCAAGTCGGGCAGCGTGCGACGGAGGTTGTCGTGGCGAAACCCGAGCCGGTTCATGCCCGTATCGATCTTCAGGTGGTACCCCAGCCTGACCCGGTGCTTCGCGGCCGCTTCTTGCACCGCGCGCGCGGCGGCGGGCGTCGAGATGGTGGGCGTCAGCGCGTACTCGAACAGCCCGTCGAGATCGCTGACACTGAGCGCGCCAAAGACGAGCACCGGCACACGTACCCCTGCTCGGCGCAGCGCAACCCCTTCCTCGATGTCAGCGCAGGCGAGCAGATCGGCACCCGCTTCCTCGAGCGCGAGCGCCACCCGCTCGGCGCCGTGGCCGTAGGCGTTCGCCTTGACGACGGCGATGATGCGGGGAGGAGCCGCCGGACCTGAAGGTTCGGCGCGACGGACACGTAGAGGCGGACCTTCAGGTCCGCCTTCTGCGAGAAAGGCTTGAATCGCGCGGAAGTTCGCCTGCAGCGCAGCGAGGTCAACGTGAGCAACGGTGCTGCGGACCATCAATCAATGCCCAATGCTCAATGCGTAAGGCTCGACGAGAGGCCCGTAACGTTGGTCATCGAGCAGGGCGCCGTGTGCATCAACTACCCCGGCCCTGCCGCGAGATTGGCGAATCGCGTCTGTTCACGGAGGAACGCGAGGCGGACCACACCGGTCGGACCGTTGCGCTGCTTGGCGAGAATCAGCTCCGCGATGCCCGCGTCGGGATGATTGGGATCCCGGTTGTACGCATCCTCGCGGAAGATCAGCATGACGACGTCGGCGTCCTGCTCAAGGGCGCCCGACTCGCGCAGGTCGGAGAGCTGGGGACGATGATCCGCGCGCGCTTCCGGCGCGCGCGAGAGCTGAGACAACACGACGATCGGCACGCCCAGCTCCTTCGCGAGCCCCTTGAGAGAGCGCGAAATCGACGCCAGCTCCAGCGTCCGGTTCTCGAAGCGGCCCCGGCCGGTCATCAGCTGGATGTAGTCCACCACCAGCATCGAGAGCCCGTGCTCGGACTGGAGCCGGCGCGCCTTGGCGCGCATCTCGAGCACGCTGATATTGGCCGTGTCGTCGATGTACAGCTTCATCGCGCTCAGGGTTTCGAGCGCGTGTGAGATCCGCCCGTAGTCCTTCTGCCCGATCGCGCCGCTCATGAGGCGGTGGCTGTCGATCTGCGCTTCCGCCGTCAGCAGACGGATGAAGAGCGACTCCTTTGACATTTCGAGGCTGAAGAACCCGACGGAGTGCGCGGGCTGGGTCGCGACGTGCTGGGCGATGTTCAGCACCAGACTGGTCTTCCCCATCGACGGTCGGGCGGCGATGATGAGCAGGTCGCCGGCCTGAAAGCCGCGCGTCATTTCGTCGAGATCGACGAAGCCGGTCGGAACGCCCGTGATCAGGCGCTTCTGCTCGAAGAGCTGCTCGATCTTCGGGAAGCTCTCCTTGACCAGATCGCGCATCGGGATGAACCCGGCCTTCAAACGGTCGTCGGCCACCGAGAAGATGGCGCTCTCCGCCTCGTCGAGGATGAGGTCGGACTCCTGGTCCGCCTCATACGCGTTGGTCAGGATCTTGGAGGCGGCGTAGATGAGGTTCCGCAGCGTCGCCTTTTCCTTGACGATCCTGGCGTAATACTCGACGTTGGTGGCGCGCGGCACTCCGTCGGCGAGGGAGGCCACGTAGGCCGGCCCGCCCACCTCGTCGAGATCCCCGCCGCGGGCGAGCTCCTCCTTCAGCGTGACGAAGTCGATCGCCTGGTGCCGCTCGTTGAGCGCCACCATCTTGTCGAAGATGCGACGGTGCGCGTCACGATAGAAATCGCCCGCATCGATGACCTGTGTCGCCAGGTTGAACGCATCGTTGTGCACGAGAATCGCGCCGAGCACGGAGCGCTCAGCTTCGAGATTGTGCGGAAGCGTGCGCTCCGCCGCGGCGGTGACGATGTCGGGCATTGAGGACTAGCGCGGGAAGGAACGGAGTGTAGCAGAAAACGGGACTCGCCCGCGGCTATGCGAGCGACGCGACCGCAGCCTTCACCTGACCGTAGTCCGGCTGATTGCGAGCATCGTCGAGAACCTCGCGGTATCGGATGATACCGGCGCGATCGATGACGAACACGGCCCGCTTCGCGATCCCCTTGAGTCCGATCATGTCTTCGTTGAAGACGCCATACTCATGGATGACCGTCTTGTTGAAGTCGCTCAGCAGCGGAAACGTGAACGCGTGTGCTTCGGCAAACGCCTTCAGCGCGAAAAAGGTGTCCACGCTGACACCCAGCAGGGTAGCGGAGATGCCGTTCAGCTCCGCCATTGAGTCCCGGAGCGTGCACATCTCGTCCGTGCAGGTGTCGCTGAACGCCGCTGGAAAGAATGCCAACACCACGGGGCCGTCCTTCAGCCGAGAGCTGAGACTGACAGGCTCGCGATCCTGGTTCGGCAGCGTGAAATCCGGCGCCTTGGCGCCCAGTTCGGCGGCCACGAGCTACGCTTACACTGCCGGCACTGATGCAGGCGGCGCAGCCCCGGGTGCGCCCTCCCTCACCACGTTGACCTTGAGCGCCACCGTGACCTCGCGGTGCAGTTTCAGCGGGACATCATGAACGCCGATCACCTTGATCGCATCCGGCAGAATCAGCTTCCGGCGGTCGACCTCGAACCCCTGGGCCTTGAGATAGTCGGCGATGTCCCCGGAGGTGACCGAGCCGTAGAGCTGCTCGGTGTCCCCCACGCGGCGAGCAATCGTGATATCCACGGTCCGAAGCCGCGAGGCCATGGCCTCCGCCTTCCCCTTCTCCTCCGACTCGCGCGACTCCATGATCTTCTTCTCGCGCTCCACGTGCTTCCGGTTGCCCTCGGTGGCCGGCAGGGCCAGCTTCCGCGGCAACAGGTAGTTGCGGGCGTAGCCGTCCGCGACTTTCACGAGCTCGCCCCGGTTGCCCAGGTGTTCGACGTGCGTTCTGAGAATGACTTCCATAGTTTTGCCTCTGGGCGGACTCGCGGGTCCGTCTCTATTCCACTGTGTACGGAATCAGAGCGAGCTGGCGCGCGCGCATAATCGCCGTCCGCAGCTTGCGTTGATGCGTGGCACAGGTCCCCGAAATGCGGCGCGGCAGGATCTTGGCGCGCTCCGGCACGAATGGCAGCAGGAGCTTCGTGTCCTTGTAGTTGATGTCGTCGATCTTGTCCGAACAGAACTTGCAGACCTTGCGGCGCCGGAACATCGGGCGGCGCTGGCCGTCCTTGCCCGCCGCTGCACCGGTCGTGGACGACGATCGGCCCCGGCCGCCCCCGGCGCCGCTTCCGCCTCCGAAACTCTTGCGTGGTGGCATGGCTAGATCCCCTCTCGCATGTCGAAGCGATCGTCGCGATCGTCATCGCTATCACCACGCTGTCCCTCGCCGGGCAGCCGATCGGCAGGCAGCCCGCGCGCGAGCCGACGGCGGCGTGACGTCTCCGTCCGCTTGCCGCGGACGCGCTCGATGACTTCCTGCTCCTCGTCCACGCGAACGACCAGGTGGCGGATCACGAGGTCGAACACCTTCAGGCGGCGGTCGATCTCCTTCATCAGCTCTCCCGAGCCGTTGATTACCTCGAGGACGTAGGTGCCCTCCTTGTGGCGGCCAATTTCGTAGGCAAGCCTCCGCCGTCCCCAGTTGTCGGTCTTCTCGATCTGGCCGCCGATGCGCTGGACGATGCCGTCAACCTGCGTGTGCAGATCCGCCACCTGTTCGTCCGTGGCGTCTGGCGACACGATGTACACGAGCTCGTACTTCCTAGTCATGTCTCTCCTTCTGGACTACGGCCGCTGGAATTCGCACGTCGCGGTTCCTTGTGCGGCAAGGAGTCAGTCGAGTTCCGGAGCCGTGGTCTCCGGGTTGTACGTGTTCATCACCTTCTCGATGCCGTCCACGGCGAACATCTCCGCGGCGTCGGCCGCGCGGGCGATAAACGTATCGAGCTCGGCACGTTCGCCGGACCCGAACTTCGAGAGCACGTGATCCGCGAGATCCCTCCGCGCATCGCCGCGCCCGACGCCCAGCCGCAGCCGGGCAAATTCGGTGGTCCCGAGCCGATCCACGATCGACTTGAGGCCGTTGTGTCCGCCAGCCGATCCGCGGGCCCGCGCCCGCAATCTGCCAAACGGAAGCGCCACCTCGTCCACGACCACCAGCAGTTCGCTGCCAGCAATATCGTAGTAGCGCGCCAGCGCGGCGACCGCGTCGCCGCTGCGGTTCATGAAGGTCAGCGGCTTGGCCACCAGCAGCGGTGCCGGGCCGAACTGCTTCCCCACGAAGGTCTCGGGCACCTGCGACGGCGCCAGCGAAAGAGTCAGGCCATGCCGACGGGCGATCGCATCGATCACCATGAAGCCAACGTTGTGCCGGGTGTCCCGGTACTCGGAGCCGGGGTTGCCGAGCCCGACGATAAGCTTCATGGAATCTGCGCCGCGCCGAAGACCTTACTTCTTCTTGTCCTCGTCCTTCTCGTCGGCCTTGCCCTTCTTGATGACCTCCGGCTCGGCCGCTGCCGCGGCGCCAGGCGCCTCGGCGGCCGCCGCTGCGGTCGCTTCCTCGGCCTTCGGCAGCACCACGTGGACGAGCATGGTTTCGGCGTCGCTGACCGCCTTCCATTTCGCATCCTGCGCCAGGTCCTTGACGCGGACCGCCTGATGAAGCATCAGCTCGCTGACATCCACGTCAATGTGCTCGGGGATGTTGGTCGGCAGGCATAGCACTTGGATTTCACGGGTCACGAAGTCGAGCATGCCGCCCTGCAGCTTCACCCCCTTGGGCTCTCCGCGCAGCAGCACGGGCACGGTGACCGTGATGGCCTTGTCCATCGCCAGCTGGTAGAAGTCGGCGTGCAGCAACTGTTGCGTCACTGGGTCGATCTGGTATTCCCTGACCATCACCCTTGAGTCGCCACCGTCGAGCGTGAGGTTGATGAGCGTGTTGGCACCGGACTCGGAGCGGAGAATTCGGAGCAGCGCCTTGGGATCAACGGCCACCGGCACGCCCTCCGACGCCTTGCCTTCCTTACGCGCGCCGTAGACCACGGCCGGAAGCTGCCCGGCCGCGCGGGTACGCCGCGCCTCGTTCTTGCCCCGGGTGTCGCGCTTCACAGCTTCGAGAGTGGCGTCCATATACCTTCCCTATACAAACAACGTCGAAACCGACGTTTCCTCGTGAATGCTCCTGATAGCCTGGCCGAGGAGCCGGGCCACCGAAAGCACCGCAATCTTCTTGCACTGCTGCCCAGCACCAAGCAGCGGGATCGTATTCGTCATGATCATCTGGTCGATCGGCGAATTCTCAATTCGCTCGATCGCCGGACCCGATAGCACGCCGTGCACCGCGCAGGCCAGCACGCGCTCCGCTCCGGCGGCCTTGAGTGCCGTGGCACCCTTCTGAATCGTACCGGCCGTGTCGATGATGTCGTCCTGGAGAATGCAGGTCCGCCCCTGCACGTCGCCGATGACGTTCATCACTTCGGCCGTACCATCCTCGCTCCGCCGTTTGTCGATCACGGCGAGTTCGGCGTCGAGCCGCTTGGCATACGCCCGCGCCCGCTCGGCGCCGCCAGCGTCTGGCGACACAATCGTGAGCTTCGGGTAATTCAGTCGCGCGAGGTAGTCGACAATCACGGGGGCCGCGAACAGATGGTCCACTGGAATATCGAAGAACCCCTGGATCTGCGCCTTGTGCAAGTCCATCGTCAACACGCGATTCGTCCCGGCCGCGCTCAAGAGGTTCGCGACGAGCTTGGCCGAGATCGGCACACGGGGCTTGTCCTTGCGGTCCTGCCGCGCATAGCCGTAATACGGAATCACCGCCGTGATACGCGCGGCGGACGACCGGCGGAACGCGTCGACCATGATGAGCATTTCCATCAGGTGCTGATCGACCGGGTTCGACGTCGGCTGAACAATGAAGACGTCCGCACCGCGGATGTTTTCGTCGATCTGAAACGACACCTCGCTGTCAGGAAACCGCCGCAGCCTGCACTGCCCAACCGGAATGCCGATGAAATCGGCAATCTCCTTGGTCAGCTGCGGGTGAGCGCTGCCGGAAAAGAGCTTCAAGTCGCCAAATCCGGTGGACATCAGCCCATCGCCGCTCAGAGGTCGTCTCATCTCTTAAGTGTGGTTGGGGCGGGAGGATTCGAACCTCCGAATACGGGAGCCAAAGTCCCGCGCCTTACCGCTTGGCCACGCCCCAATGTCAGGACACTCCTTAGGGAGCCGCTTGGCTAGGGCGGTGCAAACCCATAGCTTAGACGAGACTTCCTGGCTTGGGCAAGCCGCGCCATGAAAAATGAGTGCTCAGGCGATCTTTGGCGAACCAGGGCGACGAACAGGAAGCGCCCTCGCACGGCGCGCATACTCGCCGCGGCCGAGCGATTCGGTGAGAAGCGCGCGCCAGCCCGATCCGGCCAGCCGCTTCACGGCCACCAGTGCGTCACGCCGCTTCTGAAACAGGCCGAATACCGTTGAACCGCTCCCTGACATCGCCGCCGCCAGCGCGCCCGCCCGCCGCAGCGCGGCCTTCATCTGGTCGATCTCGGGGTGATGGCGGGCGATCGGCGCCTCGAGATCGTTGATCATCTCGGCCGCGCGCGACGGCCATGGGCCCGGAACGTGCTGCGCCTCCCTGGCGCTCGGCCCCCGCCCCATCTCGCGCTCGGCGTCCCACCAGCCGTACGCATCGCTGGTGGATACTCCAAATCCCGGAATCAACAGGACGATCCAATGCGTCGGCAGATCCGCCAGCGGGTAGATCTCATCTCCACGCCCGAGCCCGAGCGCCGTGCCTCCGGCAAGGAAAAAGGGCACATCCGCCCCAAGCGATGCCGCGACGTCGGTCAGCTGTGCGGGACGCACAGGTACGCGCCAGACGCGGGCCAGTCCCATCAGCGTCGCCGCCGCGTCCGTACTGCCGCCCCCGAGCCCGGCCTGTAACGGGATGCGTTTCTCCAGTCGGACGACGATATCGCGGAGCTCGCCAGTACGGCGTGTCGCGCGCCACAACGCATCGGCGGCACGCCAGATCAAATTCGTTCGATCGAGCGGCACCCCCGCCATGGAGCACTCGATCACAAAGGGGCCCTCGCGCGGAACGCATGCGATCGTGTCGTAGAGCGAGATCGCCTGGAAGACCGTTCGGAGTTCGTGAAACCCGTCGGCCCGAGGGCCGAGCACGCGGAGATCGAGGTTGATCTTGGCGTGTGCGCGAATGGAAACGCTTTGTGTACTCATCCTGGGCGTCCGGATCACTGTCCGCGCAGCGGTCCCGCTCCCCGCAACTGGTCGAGCGTGATCGGCGTCGAATCAGCCGGCACCACGACGTCGAACACCGCCGTATCGAGATCGATGTTCGCCTCGAGTTGCGCGATTGTGGCTTCGAGATCGACCGCAGCCGCAGCCCCTGACTGCAGACGCACGACTCGGGGAAACGATCCCTGCCAGGCCGGATAGTCGATTCGCCAATCGCCGCGGCGCGCCGCACGAAGCACCCACGACGATCCCTGCCGCTGGAGGTACAGGGTCGCGCCTCCCGCGAGTTCGATCGATGCCCATCCCTTCGGATGCGTACGCCCGGCCGTAGCCACCGGCGTCTCCAGCACACAACCCGTGAGGATCGCCTGGAGATCGGCTGGGGCAAGTGCCACGCCGGTGAGTGCGCCCAGAATATCCTGTGCCTTGGCCCCTCGCAGAACGCCGTTGTCACGCGGGAGCAGGAGTGTCGCCGTCTCCCCTCGCGCTACCAGAATGAATGCAGGCGGGCCGAAGGGCGCCACGCCTTCAAGCCGCATCGACGCCGGTCGCGCGAAGCCCGAGACGACACGGCCGCGCAGCCGCTCGGCGCCAGCCCGCCCCGCAAGCGACAGCTCCGCCGTGATGGTGCGCACACCGCGACAGGCGGCAGAGATCTGGGTGTGAACCTCGGAGAATGCGGGGAAAGGACTACCGGAATCCGCGGGGAGTGACACGCGCTTCGGGGCGCACGCGCTGCCAAGCGCGGCGAGGAGTGCCAGTGGCCACACGCATTTCAGCGCTGCACCTTTGCGCGTGCATCGTCGATCTTCTTCGTGAGCGCCTGGCGGTCCACGCCCTCTCCGTCGCCCTCCAACGCGCGCGTCCAGGCGGTGACGGCGTCCTGCCACCGACCCCGCCTGGCGAGCACGTCGCCAAGGTGGTCCTGGATCACGGAGTTCTTTGGCAGCTTGTCCGCTGCCGGAGCCAGGTATCTCTCGGCCGAGTCCACGTCACCTCGGCGGAAGTAGGCCCAGCCGAGACTGTCGAGGAACGTCGGGTTGTCGGGCTCGATGTCGAGCGCCTTACGGACGAGACGAATCGCCTCGTCGAGCTGCACTCCCCGCTGGGCAAGCTGGTAACCGAGGTAATTCAACGCATCCGCGTTGTCGGGCGTCACGTTGAGCAGCTGGCGCATCGTGCGCTCCGCGTCGCTGAAACGTCCGGCATCGGTATACAGATCGGCGAGCGCGAACAACGTGGCCACGTCGCTCGGGTTCGCACGGGCCACCGGCTCCAGCACGTCAATCGCCCGCGCGCCGGCACCAGACTGCAGGAGCGCCTGCGCCCGAATCCGCGGGAACCGGATGTCATCAGGATGCTGCCGTTGCGCCTCGGCGGCCAGCGTCGCGGCTTCGGAAAACTGCCCGGCGTTGAACAGCGCAGCCAGCCGGCGGAACTTCAATTCACCGTTGGTCGGCGCCAAGGTAATCGCCCTGCCGTACGCCAGGGCAGCATCAGCAGAACGACCTGCCTGTTCCAAGTACTGGCCCAGAGTAGCCGACACACGCGGCTCATCCGCGGCGACTTCCTCGAGCGTGCCGATGGCCGATTCAAGATTGTTGGCGCCGACGTAGGCCTGCGCCAGCGTGAGGCGCGCTTGTGAGGAATCCGGGTTCAGCCCGACGACGCGCATGAGCGTCTGCACCGCCTTCTCCGCATCGCCGTTGCGCAGGTACAGCCTGCCCAACGTGTACAAGAGGTTGACATCGGATGCCGACGCCGTGCTGGCACTGGCCTTCTCTAGGTGGGCGATCGCCTCCCGCGCGCCCGCGGCGATCGCAGCCGTCTGCGCGCGTCCAGTGACGTCGGCTCTGCCAGCGAGGATCAGGCCGAGCACTCGGTGCGCGTCGGCGTTGTCCGCGTCGAGGGCAAGCGCCTCACCCGCGGCCTTCTCAGCCTCGTCGCGCCGATTGCGTCGCATCTGAAATGCGGCAATCTCGGCCCGCACGGCCGCCGAACGTGTGTCCAACGCAGCCGCCCGCTGGAGCGCAGCCAATGCGCCCGCGGCGTCACCCTGCGCTTCGAGCCACTGGGCCATGAGGAATTCATAGTAGGGATCACCCGTCGCTTGGGTAACGGGCTGCGCCGCGGCGGACGCAGGGAGCACTGCAACCAGCAGACCCGCGACGAACAGGGGCGTGCGGAGTCGCGTGACGAGCACCATGGCGCAAGTGATTCTAGCCCAAGATGCTATAGTTCCACTTTTCCCGGAGAGGCCGTGCCCATCGACGCTGAACTTCTCGACATTCTCGCCTGTCCGAGCTGCAAGACGCCGGTAACGCTCGTCAAGAATGGCACCGCGCTCAAGTGCGGACAATGCCACCGGGTCTATCCGATCAAGGACGACATCCCGGTGATGCTCATCTACGAAGCGACGATCGAAAACTAGGTGGTGGGTCGTGGGTGGTAGGTAGTGGTTGGTGAAAGACGGCCCACCCTTGGCTCCCTCGTCCACCACCTGCTGTCCACGAGCCACCCCCCAGTGAAGATCCTCCTGGTCCGGCTGCGACTGGTGGGCGACGTCGTCTTCACGACACCGCTGGTGCGGGCCGTCCGGGGCACATATCCTGACGCGCGGTTGACCTACCTGGTCGAACCGTCCGCCGCTCCCATCCTGCGAGGCAATCCCCATCTCTCCGAGCTCATCGTCGTGCCGAAGACCTCTGGTGTCGAGCGGCTGCGCGGCGACGTCGCACTCGCCCGGCGGCTCCGGCGGCAACACTTCGACGTGGCGATCGATCTGCATGGTGGTCCGCGCAGCGCCTGGCTCACCTGGGGAAGCGGGGCCCCCATGCGCATCGGCTACCCCATCAGGGGACGCCGCTGGATGTACACCCACGTCGTGCCGCGCGCCGGAGATCTCGCCCCGCGGCATTCGGTCGCCAATCAGTGGGACCTGCTCGGTCCGCTGGGCATCGGACCTCCCAGTCCCGCACAGAACCCGGTGGAGATGGAGGAGGATCCGATCGCAACCGGGCGTGTTGATCAGCGCATGGCGCGTGCCGGGATCGGCCCGACGAATCCGATCGTCGTGATCCACGTGAGCGCCGGCAATGCCTTCCGCCGCTGGCCACCCGAGTCGTTCGAGATGCTCGTCGAACAACTTGCGCGAGGGGACCACGACCGGCGCATTCTCCTGACATCCGGCCCCTCGGATGCCGCAGCGGCACGACGAATCGCCGACGGCGCGCGCGCCCGCCTCGGACGATTGGCGACCGCCGTCCCCGACACCGGCGACTTCGACCTCGCGGAATTACGAAGCCTCATTGCCCGCGCGGCGGTGTACATTGGTGGCGACAGCGGGCCGCTCCACATCGCGTCCACCACGGAAACCCCTGTCGTCGCGCTGCTTGGCCCGACGCTGGCGGAACGGTCGATGCCTTGGCGCGATCCGAGCTGTTTCGCCGAGGCGGTGGACATGGGAGCGCTGCCCTGCCGTCCCTGCCACCAGCGGACGTGCGCGCCTGGCGATTTTCGATGCCTGACGGGGATCGCTCCTGAGCGGGTCGTGGCCGCCGCCGAACGGGCGCTGGCAGCAGGGCAGGACAGATGACCACAGCCACCATGAGCGCGACGGACGCCCGCGACGAGCCGGGGATCGAGCGTACGGCGGTGTGGCTTCTTCTTGCCTTTGCCGCTTCGCTGCAGGTGTCGATTGCCGCGGCCAATATCCTGCTGGCTCTCACGCTGGTCTGCTGGCTGGCGCGCCTCGTCCACGACAGGGTGCGTCCCTCGGCACCGCCGTTCTTTCTCCCACTGGCCGCATATGCGGCACTCACGCTCGTGTCCGTGGCCTTCTCGCGTGATCCACTCACCAGCCTGGTGGACAGCAAGCAGCTCGTGCTCTTCATGATCGTGCCGGCGGTCTACGACATCATGCGCGGCCGCCGCGCGGCCAGCGTCGTGGACGTGGTCGTGACCATTGGCGCGGCGAGCGCGGTGTTCGGCATCATCCAGTACGGCATGCTGCACTACGACAACCTGGGCCGGCGTCCCGAAGGGGCGATGTCGCATTACATGACGTACTCGGGACTGCTCATGCTGGTCATCTGCGCGGCGGTGGCGCGCCTCGTGTTCGGCTCGCGCGAGCGCATGTGGCCGGCCCTCGTGATGCCGGCATTGGTCGTCGCGCTGGCGCTCACGCTGGGGCGAAGCGCCTGGGTTGGCGCCTCCATCGCGGTTGGCCTGGTGCTGGTCCTCAAGGACTTCCGGCTCACGGCCGTGCTGCCGGTGGTCATCGCGCTCGTGATCGCGCTGGCACCGGACACCGTCACCGACAGGATCGCGTCGATGTTCGACGTGAAGGATCCGACGACACAAGATCGCCTCGCGATGATGGAGATCGGCGCCGAGATGATCAAGGATTACCCGCTGACCGGCGTCGGGCCGAACATGGTGCCGACCTTGTACTCCCAGTACCGCCCTGACTACGCCGTGAATTCCATCAACCCGCATCTGCACAACGTGCCGCTCCAGATTGCCGCCGAACGCGGACTGCCGGCTGTGGCCGTCTGGTTCTGGTTCATCGCGACACTCACTCTGGGCCTCGTCCGCCTCTTCCGCAAGGGCGGCGACCGCGTGCTTGCCGCCACCGGGCTGGCGTCGGTCGCTGCCATGCTCGGCGCCGGCCTGTTCGAATACAACTTCGGCGATTCCGAGTTCCTGATGCTGTTCCTCGTGCTGGTCACGCTGCCGTTTGCCGCGGCGCGGCAACCCGATGCGCCTTCCACCGCTCGCCCCTGACCGCGCCCGCCGCATCGCGGCCGGCTTTGGCGGCGCCCACGTCATCGTGCTCGGCGATGCCATGCTCGATCGCTTCATCGTCGGCCGTGTGACACGCATCTCGCCCGAAGCCCCGGTTCCGGTCGTGGCTTTCGATCACGAGACGCACCGGATCGGCGGCGCGGCCAACGTGGCGCACAACATCACCGCCCTTGGCGGACACGCCACGCTCGTGGCTGCCACCGGCCAAGACGATGCCGCGACGACGCTGGCCGTTGCGTGTCGCGAGGCGGGGATCTCACCCGCGTTTGTCGGCGACGCGACGCGTCCGACGACAACCAAGGTTCGCGTCGTCACCGAGCGCAATCAGCAGGTGGCCCGCATCGACTACGAGGTCGAAAGCGAAGTCTCTGGCGACGTCGAGCAGCGACTCATCCTGCTGCTGCAGCAGCTCGCGCCGAGCGCATCCGCGATCGTGGTGTCGGACTATCTCAAGGGATCGGTGAACAGGCGTCTGGTCCGCGCCGCCGTTGATGCGGCGGCAACGCACAGGATTCCGGTCCTCGTGGATCCAAAGATCCCTCACGTGGACTACTACGCCGGCGCCACGCTCGTCACGCCCAACCACCACGAGGCGGAGGGCGCTACGCTCATGCGGGTGCGCACGCCTGACGAAGCGCGGCACGCGGCGCGTGCGTTCCGCGACAGGGCTGCCTGCGAGGCGGTGTTGATGACACGCGGTGATCAGGGGATGTGGCTGCTCGACCCGGCCAGGGAAGGGCGCGAGGCCGGCGCCGTGGAAGGCCACCTGCCAGCCGTCCGCCGTGAGGTCGCCGACGTGACGGGCGCGGGCGACACCGTCATTGCGACCATGGCGCTCGCCCTCTCGGCCGGCGCTACGCTGGCGGAAGCCGCCTGTCTTGCTAACGAAGCAGCCGGGATCTCAGTCGGCAGGTTCGGCCCATCGACTGTCAGCCAGGCCGAGCTCATGGCCGCCTTCGGCGCGGAGGGAAATCTCAATCCGGGATCTTCCTAGTGCCTGAAATGCCTCCGTCCCGTGATCACCATCGCCAGACCATGCTCGTCCGCGGCGGCGACCACCTCCTGATCGCGCACTGAGCCGCCTGGATGGACCACCGCGGTGGCACCGGCGGCGGCTACGGCGTCCAAGCCGTCCCTGAACGGGAAGAAGGCATCGGACGCGGCCACTGAGCCCTTGAGGATGTCGGGCCCCGAGGTATCAGCCTTCATCCGAGCCACCTTCACCGCGTCCACTCGGCTCATTTGACCGGCACCGATGGCGAGCGTGCGATCCGCTCCCGTGAAGATCACGGTGTTTGACTTCACGTGCGCGCAGACGCGCCAAGCAAATCGCAGCGCCTGCCACTCATCGGTCGTTGGTTGGCGCTTCGTGACAATCCTGAGATCACCCGAGGGCCACGGCTGGTGCGCCTCTCGCACGACGTCGCGCGTCTGGACGAGTACGCCCCCGATGATCGAGCGCAATTCGAGGTCGTCGGCCGCCGCGAGCGTTCCGTCCGAGGACAGACGTCGCGGCACGACCACACGCAGGTTCGTTCTGGTCGCCAGGATTGGCTGCGCCGCCTCGTCCACCGACGGCGCGATGACCGCCTCGATGAAGGTTGAAACGATTGCGCGCGCCGCGGCGGCGTCGATCGCGCGGTTCAGGCCGATGATCCCGCCAAAGGCCGACAGGGCGTCGGCGTCGCGCGCCCGGACATAGGCGTCTGCCGCGCTCAAGCCGGTGGCGACGCCGCACGGGTTGGTGTGCTTGATCACCACAGCCGCCGGTTCGCTGAACTCGATGACGATGCGCGCGGCGGCGTCGAGATCGAGCAGGTTCGTGTACGAGAGCTCCTTGCCCTGCAACACGTCGTAGCCGGGATGCGGGCCAAAGCCTTCGTACAGGGCGGCCGACTGATGCGGGTTCTCGCCGTAGCGCAGGTCGCGCACCTTCCGCAGGCTCACAGTGAGAAGCGCCGGGGATCCGGACGCCACGGGAGCCTGGCCTGAGCCTGCCGAAGGCCGCGTGAACCCCGACTCGTCAGCCGTGATGCCGGCAAGCGTCGACGCGATCGCGGTGTCGTAGCTGCCGGTGTGCGCAAACGCCTGGCGCGCCAACGAAAAGCGGAACTCGCGGGAGGGCCCCCCGGGGCGATCGAGCTCGGCGAGCACACCAGCATAGTCACCGGGCGAAACGACCACGAGCACATCCTCGAAGTTCTTGGCCGCGGCGCGTACGAGACTGGGACCGCCGATGTCGATCTCCTCGATGAGCGCGTGAAACGGCGTGTCGGGATTCGCGGCCGTCTTCACGAAGGGATAGAGGTTGACGACGATGAGGTCGATGAGCGTGATGCCGTGCTGTGCCGCCGACGCAAGGTCGTCTGGGCGGCCACGACGAGCCAGTATCCCGCCATGGACGAGCGGATGCAGCGTCTTGACGCGGCCGTCCATCATCTCGGGCAGCCCTGTGACATCCGCAATACCGATCACCGGCAGCCCGGCTGCCTCAAGGGCACGCGCGGTCCCGCCCGTGGAGACAAGCTCGAAGCCGCGGGCAGTCAGTCCACGCGCGAAATCAACGAGTCCGGTCTTGTCGGAAACACTGAGGAGGGCTCTTGGCATCTGGGTTCGGCATCCTATTGAAAGAACGGCACTTCAGGGCGGCAACGGCTTGACAGCTCAACAAGTGGGCGCTTAGGATAGGCGTTCGCTGAGGGGCGTTCCCTCAACGTTGAAGTCGAGACCGCTGAAACACTCGCGGTCTTTTTTTGTGCCTCCAAGCCCATCGGCGACGACGGGAAGCACGAGATCCAGCGGTACCGAACGTCGGGCCGCCTAGCAAGCAGGAAAGAAGAACGATGCGTATCACAGGCAAGGTCAAGTGGTTCAACAACGCCAAGGGCTACGGGTTCATTGAGCGCGAGGGTGGCAGCGACGTGTTCGTCCATTACTCCGCTATCAGTGGTGCCGGCTTCCGGTCTCTTGAAGAGGGTCAGGCGGTCGAGTTCGAGATCGTTGACGGTCCCAAGGGTCCGCAGGCAGGTAACGTCAGCAAGCCCTGATACCACTCACGACCTGCCCGGCGCCGCTCCCGCGGCGCCGGGCGCTACCCCTTCTTCCCATCCCCTTTCGCACGGGCGGTCAGCTTGATCTTCCCGTCCTTCACCGCCACGCGGAACGCGACTTCGGTGTTCCCCTTCTTCTGAAGCGTTGCGACCTGCGCCTTGACGACCTCCGCAAATCGGTGGAAGGGGATACCGTCCTCGCCGACCTCACGACGCGCCTCGGTGATGGTGTCGTACAGATTCTGCAGCTTGTCCATTTCGCGGAGCGGATCGCTGAAGGCCGTCACGTGCAGGACGCGCTCCTTGGGCCGCGCCGGCCTGGACCGTGTCGTCTGTCCAGGCTGCGCGAACGGACCCGGCCGTCCTTCTTCGCGCGCGCGCAATGCCCGCTCCCACAGATCGACGAACTTGGCGTAGCGCGACTGCAGCGTCGAGAAACGGAAGCGATCACCGTAGTTGTTGACGTGCATCCGATCGATGCGCGTCATCATGGCATCCACGCGGCCTCGCGTCTCCACGGGAGGGCGCGCCAGGCGCCCTGCGAAGAACATGCTGTACTCCGCCTCGAGGCGCTTCAGCTCCGCCTCGAGGACCATGAGCTCGTGAGCGATCTCGGCGGCAGGCTCGGACACGCGCAGACATTCTGACATAGCGCGCGACGACACCGAATCACGAAACGACAAGCCCTTATCGTTCGGGTGCAACCCCGCGACGCGGGAACACGCTAGGATCGCAATTGTCGTGGCCGTCGCCCTGCTCGCCTGCACGTCCCGTGGATGCGGCTTGCCTCTCGAACGCCGGGAGCGGACTCTGGCCTGCGCCTCCGGGCATTCCTATGACGTGGCGCGAAGCGGCTACGTGAACCTGCTGCAGCCGCAGGATCGCCGTTCGCCCCGGGCAGGGGATTCGCCCGAGGCGCTCCGCGCCAGAGCGGATCTGCTTTCCGCCGGAGTCGGGCTCTCGATTCTGAACGGCTTTGCGGAGCGGGCGGCGGCACTCGATCTCGACGACACATCGGTTGTAACCGATCTCGGGTCTGGCGGCGGCGACCTGCTGGCCCGGCTCGCGCGCCGGCGTCCCATCACCGGAATCGGCATCGATATCTCAGCCCCGGCGGCCGACCAGGCGGCGCGCCGGTTTCCTGGGCTGACATGGCTCGTCGCCAACGCGGATCGCAGGCTTCCGCTCGTGGATGGGAGCGTGGCCCTCGTACTGTCGCTGCACGGCCGGCGCAATCCCAAGGAGTCTTCACGGGTGCTCGCGCCTGGCGGATTCCTCCTGGTGGGCGTGCCTGCTCCAGACGATCTGATCGAGCTGCGTGCCGTCGTGCAGGAGCATGGAGTGGTTCGCGAGCGAGCCGACGCGCTGCTCGCTGAACACGAGGCGCTGTTCACGCTGGTCAAGCGGACATCGATACGCGAGCAGCCGCTGCTCACCCGGGAGTCGTTGCTGAACCTGCTCCGGGGGACCTACCGGGGCGCCAGGAGACACGACGCCGAGCGCGTGGAGACGCTCGACAGCCTGAAGGTCACACTTGCGTCGGAGTCGTTCCTCTTCAGGCGGCGCGCATAGTTAGATCCTGCTCGCGGGACCCGCGGAGACCACGGTCAGCTCCCCGGTTCGGTCATCCAGGACCAACCCTGACACCGTGACGTCACGCGGAAGGAACGATGCGCCCGCGATATTCGCGATCGAGATCTCCACGCCGCGCGTCGGGTCGGGAATCGCGCAGGCCCACTCACGCAGGTCCATCGGGCCAAACGCCTCGCGCGTCACGCCGCGCCTGCTGAACGACTCGATGAACGCCGCGGTCTCGAATGTCGCCATCCGGCATGACGAGTGGCCGACGACAACGACCTCCTGGACGCCGAACATGAACACGCCCATCGCCAGCGAGCGCATCACGCCGCCAGCCGGCTGCACGAGCGCACCGGCGGTGCGCAGCAGAAAGGCCTCGCCAGGCTGAAGTCCCAGTGACGGCAGCAGGAGCGTGTCGAGTCGCGGATCGTAGCAGGCGACGATTGCAAGCCTGATCGTCCGTGGAGGCGCCAGCGCCTTGGCCTCGTGGCCGTGCACGAAGACTCTATTGCGCTCCAGAAGTTGTTCGAGGGGCATCGGTCTGAAAGGGTACCACGTGGAATGGGCGGCCAGTGACGACGCCGGGTATCTCGGTTGCGCGAAAGTTCGCGGGCGTCTAGGACCGCATCGCGGCGCCAACCACGAGCGGGCGAATGATCGGCGGCACCTTATTCAGCCGGTCCCGGGCAATGTTGGTGACGGTGAAGCCCGAGGCGGCGATGCTCGCAACGGTGTCGCGGTTGCAGTTGCAGCCCTGGCCGATGCGCTTCTGGAGAAAGTTCAGACGGTCCTGCCAGCGTGCGAGTCGAGGCTCTTCAGCCCGAACGTGCTCGACGAAGAGCAGCCGCCCTCCGGGTTTCAGTACCCGGCGGAGCTCCGCGAGCGCGCGCTGCGGGTCTCCCACCGTACAGAGCACCAGCGTGGAGATCGCGACATCGAAGCTTGCGTTCTCGAACGGCAGACTCTCGGCGGGAGCACGCACGACGCTGATGTGTCGCCCGGACGGCACGAGCTTGCGTGCGAGCCGCCGCGCCATCGGCTCCGCCGGCTCGCACATGACAAGGTCAGAGACGGCGTCGCCGTAAAACGGAAGGTTCGCTCCCGTCCCGGCGCCGATCTCGATCACCCGTCCGGCCGCGGTGCCCAGCAAGGTCCTCCGATGCGCTCCCAAACCGGCTTTCTCGATCGCCGCCAGCATCGGGTCGTACATCGCCGCGAAGATCCTGCCGGAGAGGCTCATGGCGCGCGATCGTAGTGCCCTCGTGACGTTCGGCGCAATCTGGTGCAACGCGATTCACGCAGCAATGGACACAACGATACCGGCTCAGCGTTCCGCCTCGGCGGGTGTCGTTGCTCTTAGAAGATCGTGGAAATCGACGCGGCGGCGAGATCGAGAACGGCGGTGGGCAGGATACCGAGATAGAAGATCGCGAAGATGGCAATCGCGAGCGCGGTCATGCCCACGGCGCCAACCCGCGGCAGCGCGGGAGCGCCGTCACGCTCGGCCATGTACATCATCACGACGACGCGCAGATAGAAGAACACGGAGATGACGCTCGTCAGCACACCGATGATCGCGAGGCCGTAATAGCCGGAGCCGACGGCGGCGCTGAAGATGTACCACTTGCCGATGAACCCGACAGTCGGTGGAATGCCTCCGAGCGAGAGCAGGCACACGGTCATGAGCGCCGCGAGGGCCGGGTGCGACTGCCAGAGGCCGGCATAGTCGCGCAGCTCGTCGTTGGCTCGGTCGCGTGCGCCGAGCATGGCAATCACGCCGAATGCCGCGAGGTTGGTCACGGCATAGGCCAGCAGGTAGAAGAGGATCGCCGCCTTCCCCACCTGGTTCGCCGCCACGAGGCCGACGAGCAGGTAGCCGCCGTGCGCGATGCTCGAGTACGCCAGCATGCGCTTCAGGTTGCTCTGCGCCACGCCGACCACGGTACCGAGGATCATCGTCGCCGCCGCGATCACCCAGACCACGGGCGCCCAATCGGCGCTGAACGGCTCGAAGGCGGACAGGAAGACGCGCGCAAACGCGGCAAAGGCCGCCGCCTTGACGCCGGTGGACATGAACCCGGTGACAATCGCCGGTGCCCCTTCGTAGGCGTCAGGCGTCCACATATGGAACGGCACGGCTGAAATCTTGAACGCGAAGCCGACGAGCAACAAACCCAGCGCCACGAGTAGCAAGGGGTTGTCGGCCATGGACTGCGCAGCCAGGAACGTCCCGACGCGATCCAGACGCGTGCTCCCGGTGACACCGTAGGTGAACGCGATGCCGTAGAGGAAGAACGCGCTGGAGAAGGCGCCAAGCAGAAAGTACTTGAAGGCGGCCTCGCTTGACCGCTGGTCGTCTCTGCGGATACCGGTGAGCACGTACACGGCGAGCGACATGATCTCGAGGGCGATGAAGAGCACCAGAAGATCGTTGGCCGTAGCCATCATGATCATCCCGGCAATCGCGAAGAGCACGAGGGTGTAGTACTCCCCCCTCGGCAGGTCGTGCAGGTCCAGCACCTGAGACGAGAACATGATCGTCAGGAGGCCGACGATGATGAGGGTCATCGTGACGAAGAGACCGAAGTTGTCGGCGACGATCACACCAAAGCTGGAGGTGTTGCGGTTCCAAAGCAGCACGCACGAGACGGCGGCGCCCGCCAGTCCGACGATGCCTAGGCCGCCGATCGGCATGCGCTCGCCCTTGCCACGAAATGCCTCGGCACTCATCGAGGCGAGCGCCGCCAGCGTCACGCACAGGAGCGGCACGATGGCGTCGAAGGCGGAGTTAAACATCAGCGTCCGCCACCCGCGTACTGGATCTGCCCTTTGATCCTTGCACCCTGACCTGACGTGTCCTCGACACGCAGCGTCTGCACACTCTGAAGCCGCTGCACGAGCTTCTCGATCGCTGGCTCCATCGGCTTGAGGAATAGTGTTGGGAAGACACCCATGACGATCGCCG
Organism: Acidobacteriota bacterium; assembly: GCA_021731165.1. Lineage (GTDB taxonomy): Bacteria > Acidobacteriota > Vicinamibacteria > Vicinamibacterales > UBA2999 > JAKFXY01. The sequence continues at coordinate 29,059 of JAKFXY010000015.1, forward strand.
CCGCGCAGAGCGGGATCACGCTCGCCCATTCGTGCGTCTGGAGATCAGGGAGGTTTGCGTTCTCTTCGTGCGTCACGTTGCCGTAGAAGACGCGCTGGAACATCCAGAGCATGTACACGGCTGAAAGGATCACGCCGAGGCCAGCGCCCACGACGTACCGCGGATCCCAGCGGAACGCGCCCACCATGATCAGGAACTCACCGACGAATCCGTTCAGTCCCGGGAGCCCAATCGACGCCAGCGTCATGATGAAGAACGCGGCGGTCAGCCTCGGCATCACCGCCTTCAGTCCGCCGAACTCGCTGATGAGGCGCGTGTGCCGGCGATCCGACAGCATGCCGACGATGAGGAAGAGTCCGCCGGTGCTGACGCCATGGGCCAGCATCTGGTAGACCGCGCCCTGCATGCCCTGCACGTTCATCGCGCAGATGCCGAGCACCACGAACCCGAGGTGGCTTACCGACGAATAGGCCACCAGCTTCTTCATGTCCGGCTGCACCATCGCCACGAGCGCGCCGTAAATAATGCCGATGACGGCCAGTAGAGCGATCCAGGGAGCGAAGTAGACGGCCGCGGCCGGGAAGAGCGGGAAGGCAAATCGCACGAGCCCGTAGGTGCCCATCTTCAGCAGCACACCGGCCAGGATGACCGACCCGGCTGTCGGCGCCTGGACGTGGGCGTCCGGCAGCCAGGTGTGGAACGGGAAGAGCGGGACCTTGATCGCGAACGCCAGCGCGAAGGCCAGGAAGAACCAGAACTGCGTCCGTGGCGCGATATCGAGCGTGTAGAGCTTCAGCAGGTCGAAGCTGTAGCTGCCCGTGGCCGCGCTGTGCAGGTACGCCAGGCCGAGGATGGCGATGAGCATCAGCACGCTCCCCGCCATCGTGTAGAGCATGAACTTGACCGCGGCGTAGATGCGCTGGTCGTAGCCCCAGATCCCGATGAGGAAGTACATCGGGATGAGCATGGCGTCCCAGAAGACGTAGAAGAGGAACAGATCCAGGGAGAGGAACACACCGATCATCGCCGCCTCGAGCGCGAGCACGAAGATCGAGAACTCCTTCACCTTCTTCTCCACCGAGTGCCACGACGAGAGCAGGGCGATGGGCGTCAGGAATCCGGTGAGCACCACGAGAAGCAGGCTGATGCCGTCGATGCCGACGTAGTAGTCGATGCCGAACGCCGGGATCCACGCGTGCCGCTCGACGAGCTGGAACTCGGGCGATGCCGGGTCGAACGCGGCCCAGATGCCGAGTGTCACCCCGAACACCGCCAACGAGATCGTGAGCGCGAGCCAGCGCACGAGATCATCACGCCGGCCGCCTGCGTTGCCAACGAGCAGCAAGAGCAGCGCGCCGGCCAGCGGCAGCGTCCACGACAGGGTGAGCAACGGCACGTTCAACGACTCTCCCGGCACCCCGTAAAGGGGCTCCCTACGCAGGGCGGGCCCTTGCGGTCCGCCAACGTCATCGCCACAGGTAGTACCCCAGGATCATCGTGACGCCAAAGATGACCGACCCCGCATAGGTGCGCACCGACCCGGTTTGCAGCCGCCGGAGCATCCATGCGCCGCCGTCCACGATCGACGCCGCGCCGTTGACGGCGCCGTCGATCACACGGACGTCGAACCCACGCCAGAGCCCTTCTTCAGAGATGATCCGGATCGGCTGTACCACGGCGGCGTCGTACACCTCGTCCACGTAGTACTTGTTCAGCAGCAACCGGTGGAGCCCAGGGAAGCGCTGCGCCATCCGATCGGCGATCTCCACCTGGCCTGAGCTGGTCGAAGGCCGCCGCTTCAGCCAGATGAAGGCCGCGATCCCAATGCCAAGAAAGGCAATCGCGCTGGATACTCCCATCAGCGTCAGCTCGAGGCGCGCCTCACCAGTCTCGGATTCTTCAGAAGCCTCTCCGGATGCTTGAAGGCCTCCGGCTGGCTCTGCAGCTGGGGCCACGACTTCGGCGGTGGCGCTGGCTGTGTGCTCAGCCTCGAACGCCGGCTCGAGCCAGGTTGCGAGCTGGTTGTGGCCGCCAAGGGCGTGCGGCACGCCGACATATCCAGCCAGCACCGATCCGAGCGCCAAAACGACGAGGGCAATCGCCATCGCCGGCGGCGCGTCATGAAGATGCGAGCCCGCACCATGTCCGTGCGAATGGGCGTGCGAAGGTAGTCCGGCGTTCCATGCGAGGTCGTGCGTGTCCGCCGTAGCCTTGGCGGAGGCGGAGCCGTGAAACGTCAGGAAGACCAGCCGGAACATGTAGGTCGCGGTCAAGAGCGAGGTCAACGCGCCAACCACCCAGAGAACCGTGTGCCCGTCGGCGAAGGTCTCGAAGAGAATCTCGTCCTTGCTGAAGAACCCAGCCAGGCCTGGGACGCCGGCAATGGCCAGCGAGCCGATGAGGAAGGTCCAGTACGTGATCGGCAGCCCCGCCTTGAGGCCGCCCATGTTGCGGATGTCCTGCTCGCCATGCAGCGCATGAATCACCGCGCCCGAGCCCAGGAAGAGCAGCGCCTTGAAAAAGGCGTGTGTATAGAGATGGAAGATCCCTGCCCCAAAGGCGCCCACACCCATCGCCAGAAACATCAGCCCGAGCTGCGACACGGTCGAGTACGCGAGCACCCGCTTGATGTCGTTCTGGACAATCCCGATCGTGCCGGCCATGAGCGCGGTGGCCGCACCGACCACCGCCACGACCATCATCGTCTCCGGCGTATGGCTGAAGAGCACGGCGTTGCGGCCGATCATGTACACGCCCGCCGTCACCATCGTCGCGGCATGAATCAGCGCGGACACGGGCGTGGGCCCTTCCATCGCGTCGGGCAGCCACGTGTAGAGCGGGATCTGCGCCGACTTCCCGGTGGCACCAATGAAGAGCAGGAGTGTCGCCAACGAGAGCGCGCCGAAGGTCGCCTCGGGCGGCAAGCCGGCCACGGCGGATGCGACACCCTGGAAGTCGAGCGTGCCGAACCGCGTGAACAGCAACAGCATGCCGAGGATGAACGCGTAGTCGCCGATGCGGTTGACGACAAACGCTTTCTTGCCCGCGTCGGACGCCGACTTCTTCTTGAACCAGAAGCCGATCAGCAGGTACGAGCAGAGACCGACGCCTTCCCAGCCGACGAACATCACCACGAAGCTGGCGCCCAGCACCAACACGAGCATGAACGCGGCAAACAGATTCAGGTACGAGAAGTAGCGGGCGAACTCACTGTCCGGCTCGTCGTGCATGTACGCCGTCGAGTAGATGTGAATCAGCGACCCGATGCCGGTGATGACCAGGATCATCACCGCCGACAGTGGATCGACGCGAAAGGTCAGCCCGAGGACCAAGTCGCCTGAGGCGATCCAGGTGTATACCGTCTGCTCGATGGCCCTCGCGTCCACGGGGAGCGCCGCAAGCTGCCAGACGCTCAGGGCCGACACGGCGAAGGCCGCAACCATCGCGAGCGAGGCCAGGCCACCCGAGACGACCTTGGGCAGCCGGCGCCCACACGTCGCGTTGACCAGGAAGCCGACGAACGGAAACAGGGGAATGAGCGCTACCACTTGAGCGTCGTAAAGGCGTCGGGGTTGAGTGATTCGCGGTGCCGGTAGAGCGTGATGATGATCGCCAGACCAACGGCCGCCTCGGCGGCGGCTACAGTCATCACGAAGAAGGTGATGATCTGGCCATCCACCGTGCCCTGCGCACGCCCGAAGGCGACAAACGACAGGTTCACCGCGTTCAGCATGATTTCAATGGAGAGCAGGATCGTGATCAGGTTGCGCCGCATGAAGACGCCGGCAGTGCCAAGCGCGAACAAGATGGCGGACACGATCAAATAGTGGCCGAGCGGTATCACGGCTGCTCGCCTTCCCGCCGGGCCAGCAGCACGGCGCCGAGCATGGCCACCAGAATCAGGATCGATGTCGCTTCGAACGCGAACATGTAATCCGTGAAGAGGACGCGTCCGACCTCGCGCACCGAGCTGACCGGCGCGGCGCCGGACTCGACCGCACGGCCCGGACCCGTCAACGCCCACGTGAGCTCGATGACGAGGAGCAGGGCCATCAGCGTGCCAAACCGCGTCACACCGGGCTGCCGCAGCGGGTGGGAGCGATCCCATTCCGCGCGGTCCTCCTGCGGCGCGTTCAGCAGCATGACGACGAAGAGGAACAGCACCATGATCGCACCGGCGTAGATGATGATCTGCGCCACGGCCACGAACGGCGCGTCGAGCTGAATGTACAGCGCCGCCAGCGCGCCGAACGACGCGATGAGCATCATCACGCTGTACATCGGATTGCGCTGGCCGATGACCATCGCCGAAGCCCCGATCGCCAGCGCCGCGAGCAAATAGAAGACCAGCGTCTCAGGCATTGAAATACAGCACCAGCGCCGCCGTGACGAGCAGGTTGATCACCGCGGCCGGAAACAGAATCTTCCAGCCGAACGACATGAGCTGGTCGTAGCGGTAGCGGGGCACCGTCCAGCGGACCCAGATATAGACAAAGAGGATCACGCCCACCTTCGCCAGGAACCAGATCCAGCCGTATTCCGGCGGAAGCCATGGCCCGTGCCACCCCCCGAGGTACAGGTCCGTCGCCACGGCCGACATGGTCGCCATATTGATGTATTCGGCCTGTGGGAAGAGCGCGAAGCGCACGGAGCTGTACTCGGTGTTGTAGCCCGCCACCAGCTCCTGCTCGGCTTCCGGGAAGTCGAACGGCGCGCGGTTGGTCTCGGCCACGCCGGCAATGGTGTAGATGATGAAGCCGATCGGCTGCAGGAAGACGTACCAGCGCGGAATGAACCCGAACCAGACGCCCGACTGGCTGTCCACGACCTCGCGCAATGAGAGCGAGCCGGCGAGCATGACGACCGAGGCGAGCGCCGTGGCATAGGCCAGCTCGTAGCTGATCATCTGCGCCGACGCGCGCAGCCCGCCAAAGAGCGAGTACTTGCTGTTGGAGGCCCACCCGGCGAGCACGATGCCGTAGACGCCCATCGACGTGACGGCGAACACGACGAGTACACCGACGTTCACGTCGGCCACGCCCAGCTTGACCGGCTCGTCGAGCAGACCGAAGAACGTGGTTTGGGCGCCCCAGGGCACCGTCGCGAACGCCGCAAAGGCCGCCGTCACGGAAATGATCGGCGCGAGCGTGAAGAGCCACTTATCGGCGCCCTTGGGCCGCAGCTCCTCCTTCATCAGCAGCTTGATGATGTCGGCCAGCGGCTGGAGCATCCCGTGCGGCCCGACGCGGTACGGGCCGTAGCGCTGCTGCATGAAGCCCATGATCTTCCGCTCGGCGAGCACCAGCAACGCCGACGCGTTGATCAGCATGAAGAACGTCAGGCCGATGATGCCGAGCTGGATTGCGGTTCTCAGATCCATGTCGTTCAGGCGGGTCTTAAAGACCCGCCCCTACGTTTCCATCGACGTCGTTTCCATCGACGTCGTTATTCATCGGCGTCGTTTTCATTGGCGTCGTTATTCATCGGCGTCGGGTAGAGGCGGACCTTCAGGTCCGCCTTTTTCAATGCGCATGCGCGAACACCGGCTGCTTCGCGCGCCACTCGGCCGGGATGGTGCAGCGCCCCTCGCGCACGTGCGCCTCGTACTCCGCCCGGAACAGCTTCAGGGTCGTGAGCACCGGCGTCGCCGCCGCGTCGCCGAACGCGCAGAGCGTCTTGCCGAGGATGTTGTTCGCCACGCCGAAGAGCAGGTCGATGTCCTTCTCCTGCCCTTCCCCGCGCTCGACGCGCTGCAGGAGCTTGTACAGCCAGTCGCCCCCTTCGCGACACGGCGTGCACTTGCCGCACGACTCGTGGCGGTAGAAGTGGAGCAGGTTCATCGCGAGCCACACCATGCACACCGAATCGTCCAGGACGATGAGGCCGGCGGAGCCGAGCAGCGATCCCGCTTTCTGGATGTCGTCGAAGCTCGCCGGAGTATCGAGATGCGCCTCGAGGAGCAGCGGCACCGAGGAGCCGCCCGGGATGATGGCTTTGAACGTCCGGCCATCAAGCATGCCACCGGCGTACTGCTCGTCGTAGATCAGTTGGCGAAGTGTCGTGTGCATCGACGCTTCGTAGACGCCCGGCCGCTTCACGTGCCCGCTGACGCAGAACAGCTTGGGCCCGCCGTTCTTGTCCGGGCCGAGCCCGGTGAACCACTCCGGCCCGTTCAGCACGATGGGAGGCACATTACAGAGCGTTTCGACGTTGTTGACCGCCGTGGGGCACTGGTAGAGGCCAGCCACGGCCGGGAACGGCGGCTTGAGACGCGGTTGCGCGCGCTTGCCCTCGAGCGACTCGATGAGTGCGGTTTCCTCGCCCGCCTCGTACGCACCGGCGCCACGATGCACGTAGACGTCGCAGTTGAAGCCACTGCCGAAGATGTTCTTCCCGAGGTAGCCGGCCGCGTAGGCCTTCTCGATCTCCGCCTCGAGGATCTCCTGGACGTGGTAGAACTCGCCGCGGATGTAGATGTAGGCGACCTTTGCGCCGATCGCGTAGCAACCAATCGCGCACCCTTCGATCAAGAGATGCGGGTTGCGCTCCATCAGCACGTGATCCTTGAACGTGCCAGGCTCGCTCTCGTCGGCGTTGCAGGCGATGTATTTCGGCTTTGGCGTGTCCTTGAGAACGAACTGCCACTTCAGCCCCGTCGGAAAGCCGGCGCCTCCGCGACCGCGCAGCCCCGACGCCTTCACCTGCTCAATGATGTCGTTCGGCGTGAACGTGAGCGCCTTCCGCAGCCCTTCGTACCCGCGCTGGTGCTTCAGGTACGAGTCGAGCGTGTAGGCGTTCGGCTCGGCGACGTGCTTGACGAGGACCGGTTCGTATGCCATGTCGTTCAGGCGGACCTAAAGGTCCGCCTCTACGTACAACGGAATTGCCACGGACAACGGGGTCATCGACGACGGACGTATCGACAACGAGGTCATCGTAGAGGCGGACCTTGAGGTTCGCCTTCCTTGTGTAGATGACAGCCCGTGAAGGCCGCACGCCCGCGCGATTTGATGTCGTCGATGAACGCCGCACAGTCCTGCGGCGACAGCTGCTCGTGCCAGTCGTCGTTCACCATCACGACCGGCGCACGGTCGCACGCGCCAAGGCACTCCACTTCCATCAGCGTGAAAGTACCGGTCGGATCCGTTTCACCAGGCTTGACGCCCAGCGCGGCGCTGAGCTCCTCGGTCACGCGCTCGGCTCCGCGCAGCGCGCACGAAAGCGTTCGGCACACGTTGAGGACGTATTTCCCCACCGGGCGCGTGTAGAACATCGTGTAGTACGACACGACGTCCTCGACCTCGGCGGCCGTACATCGGATCTGAGACGCCACGTGGCGCATCGCCGCCGCGGTCAAGTAGCCCTGCTGCTGCTGCGCCAGGTAGAGCGCGTAGAGAATCGCCGACTTGCGCTGGTCTGCTGGGTAGCGCGCGACGTTGGCGTCGAACCTGGCCTGGTTCTCCGGCGTGAACGTGAAGTCGCCGCCAGGCTCGGCCAGGGTGCGCGCGGACCGGTGGAACCGGGCCGGCGCGTACTCCATCTCGGGATGAAAGCTCACCGGTCGCAGTCTCCCATCACGACGTCGTTCGAGCCGATGACGGCCACCACGTCGGCAATCAACCCGCCCTGAATCACGTGTGGCAGTGCCTGGATGGCCATGAAGGACGGCGGACGCATCTTCACGCGCCAGGGACGATTCGTCCCGTCGGACACCACATAACACCCGTGCTCACCGCGCGGCCCCTCGACTGGAACGTAGGCGTCACCGGCAGGCACCATGAACCCCTGAGAGTAGATGAGGAAGTGCTGGATCAGCGCTTCCATCTCCGTGTAGACCTTGTCCTTCGGCGGCGGCACCACGCGCCGATCGTCGCACGCCCAGGCGCCGGTCGGCGTGATGCGCTGGATCGCCTGCCTCGCGATCGTGACGCTCTGCCGCATCTCCGCGATGCGCACGCGGTAGCGCGCGAATACGTCGCCCTCGGTGGCAGTCGGCACGCTGAAGTCGTACGTCTCGTACCCGCTGTACGGGAAATACTTGCGCACGTCGTAGTCCGATCCCGCCGCGCGGGAGATCGGTCCCAGGAGCCCCCACGCGAAGGCCTCTTCCTGCGTGATGACGCCGACGTCCTCGGTGCGCCGCCGGAACACGTCGTTGTTCGTGAGCAGCCCCTCGAACTCGTCCAGCTTCCCGGGAAAGCGATCGAGGAACGCCGTGACCGCGTCGTGGAACCCGCGCGGAAGGTCCTCACGCAGCCCGCCGATCCGGATATAGCTCGGGAAGAACCGGAAGCCTGCGAGCAGCTCGTTGATATTCATGAGCCGCTCGCGCTCGCTCAACGCGTAGAAGAGCATCGACACGGCGCCGATTTCCATCGCGTGCGTGCCGAGCCAGATGAGGTGACTCGCCAGGCGCTGCAGCTCGGCGATGAGCACGCGGATGTCCTTCACGCGCGTCGGCATCTCGAGCCCGAGGAGCTTCTCCACCGCCAGCGCGTAGCACAGGCTGTTTGATTGGGCGCCCAGGTAGTCCATCCGCTCGACGAGCGGAATCACCTGCTGCCACTTCTTCTGCTCGGCGGTCTTCTCGATCCCGGTATGGAGATACCCGATTGTCGTCATCGCCGACTGGATGATCTCGCCGTCGAGCTGCAGCACGAGGCGCAGCACGCCGTGAGTGCTGGGGTGCTGCGGCCCCATGTTCACGGTCATCGTCTCGGTGCGAAGCTCAGCCATCAGCGAGGCACCCGCTTCACGCGATCGCGTTCGAGGTTGGCGCGGAACTCGTCTTCGCTGATCTGGAGCGGCTCGTAGGTCTGCGCCGCCTTCCGAATCTGCACCGGGTAGTCCTTCCGCTGCGGGTGCCCTTCCCAGTCGTCCGGCATCAGGATGCGCCGCAGGTCCTCGTGCCCCTCGAAGACAATCCCGAACATGTCGTACACCTCGCGCTCCGGCCAGCCCGCCGCGGGCCAGACGCTCTGCACTGTCGGCACGGTGGCGTCGGCGGCAACGCGGACCTTCAGGCGAAGCCGCCGCTTGTAGGAGACCGACAGCAGGTGGTAGACCACCTCGAACCGAGGGGCGCGTGGGAGGTAGTCAGCCGCGGTGAGCTCGATGAGCACGTTGAAACGGAACGCGGAGTCATCACGCAACGTACGGCATGTCTCCACGAGGCGATCGGCCGGTACGTACAGTGCGGGGAAGTCCACACTGGCCCCGGCTTCGTACGCCGCGCCAGGCAAGGCCGTGGTCAGGGCTTGGATGATGTCCGCTGTGTCCATCGCGTTCGCTACGCGCGCGACCGCGCGATCTTTTGCTGGAGCTGAACAATGCCGTAGATGAGCGACTCGGGGCGCGGCGGGCAGCCGGGCACGAACACGTCCACCGGTACGATCTGATCCACGCCCTGGACAATCGCATAGTTGTCGAACACGCCACCAACCGACGCGCAGGCCCCCATGGATATGACCCACTTCGGCTCGGGCATCTGGTCGTAGACCCGGCGCATCGCCGGCGCCATCTTCCTCGAGAGCCGCCCGGCGACGATCATCAGGTCGGACTGGCGCGGCGAACCACGGAAGACTTCCGCCCCGAACCGCGCGATGTCGTAGCGGCTTGCCGCCATCGCCATCATCTCAATCGCGCAGCAGGCGAGCCCGAATTGCGCCGGCCAGATCGCCGAGCGCCGCGCCCACTGCACGATCTTCTCGACGGTGGTGGTCAGCAACGGCAGATCGGGGTCGAGCCCGTGATCGTGCGTGTCGGTGTGTGCCATCTCTTTTCCGGCGTCTTCTCCGGCGTCGTCCGGCGACGCTATGCCGCTTTCGGCCTCTGGCTGCGGACGCGCGAGCTCACGGGACCCCAGTCCAGCACTCCCTTGCGCCAGACGTATACGTAGCCAACGAGCAGAATCAGGAAGAACGTCACGATCTGCACGAAGCCAGGCCATCCCAGGTCACGCAACGCCAACGCCCACGGATAGAGAAACGCGACCTCGATGTCGAAGAGGAGGAAGATCATCGCCACGAGATAGAACTTGACCGAGTGCCGCTCGCGCGCGTCACCGACGGCCGCCATGCCACACTCGTAAGGGGCGAGCTTCTCGGGAGTCGGGTTCTTGGGGCCGAGAAGGAGGGAAAGGCCGACCATGACCCCGGCAAATCCGATGCCGAGCCCGATCATGATCAGTACGCCTAGCCAGCCGTCCATCGTGCGCCTCTAGAGGAATAATAAGGGGGGAGCAGCACGTCGCGCGCAACCGATCACAAGCCGCGCTTGTGAAGAGTTTCGCAAACCCGTTCATGCTATAGAACCCACAGACAAAGGTCAATTTCCAAGCATGAGGATCTCCTGGTTCCGCGCAACGCCCGCCGATCCCGCCAATCGGCTCGACGACATCGCCGTGCTCATCGGCACGCTCCGGCATACGCACGAGATTGAGGTCGTCACCGAGTCGGACGCGCATGCCTTCGTCTGGCGGCAATTCTTGGAGCCCTCGGACCTTTGCGTGTACGAGCTCGGCGACGGCGACGCGTATCGCTTCATCTGGCCCTACCTCTTTCACTATCCCGGCGTTCTGCTATTGCGCCAAACCCAGGTGCACGACAGTCGCGCCGCCTCGCTCGAGCAGGATGAGCAGACGGGCGATTACGTCACCGAGTTCCGGTTCAACCACGGCCATCCGCCCCGCCCCGTGGGTCGGCTGCTCCCGCGCGGCGGTTGGCCGATGCTTCGCGCTCCGCTCCTGGCGTCCCGCATGGCCGTCATCAACGACGCCGAGCTCGCGCGGACGCTCCAGGCGGATTACCCCGACGCCCGCCTGCGGCATGCGCCGCCCGGTGTTGGATGGGAGTCGGGGCCGGAATCAGGATCGGAGCCAGAGCCCGAATTTAGACCGGAGTTGGTGCCAAAGTCGGGTCCGCAGCCCGTCCGGTTTGCCCTGTTCGGAGCGGGGCGGGCAGATGTGGCCGAACGGGCGATGCGGCGAGCCGCCCATGCCGGCGCGACGGCGACGATTATCCACGGGGAATCACCCGCGGATGCGCTCAGACTCTGCGACGTCGTACTGGCTCTGGCCTGGCCGGCCGCCGGCGAGCCGTTGACCCCGGCGCTCGCGGGAATGGCGGCACGCAAGCCGGTGGTGGTATTTGAAGTCGAAGCGACTGCCTGCTGGCCGGCGCTCGATCCGCAGACATGGCGCCCACGCGGACTTGGACTGGACGCTGCACCAATCGTCGTTTCAATCGATCCACGCGACGAGGAGCATTCCCTGATGCTCGTCATGCGCCGCCTCGCGGCCGACACCGGATTGCGCGGGGCGCTCAGCTCAGCCGGACACGCCTGGTGGCAGGCCCACGCGACCGCGCGTCACGCCACCGAAACATGGCTCCGGCTGCTTGACGAAGCGCATTCGCTCGCGCCGCCCACTCCCCCCGCCGACTGGCCGGCGCACCTCAACGCCGACGGCACGTCACGCGCGCGCGCGATTCTCAAGGAGATGGGCGTCAGCGTGGATTTCCTGCCCTGACCGCGAACACTAGAATCAAACTATTCTCAGTGCCTCGGTACCTCGGTGTCATGTGGGGACGTCTTACGTCTCCCACTCGTAGCCGCGCTCGGTGGTGAGGCGGCCGTCATCGACGGGGAGCCCCATGGAGAAGTGGTAGAGGCTTTGCCATGCGTGGCCGGAGAGACCGAGCATCTCGTGCACCGGATCGTCATAGAAGCAGCCGATGCCGGTGCCGCGGGCGCCAACAGCCTCCGCTTCCAGATAGAGAACCTGGCCGATGAGACCGCACTCCCAGAACAACCGGCGGTAGAACGAGTCGCCCCGATCCCGCAGACCGCCTTCCAGGCGCGCAATCATGCCGAGGCTGAAGAACCCGTCCCCGGCGATGTCCTGGTCGCACGACACTCGAATCGCCTCGTGCCTGACGTCAAGAGGAACCAACAAGAACAACCCGTTCGAATCGACTGGATCGTCGGGACCACTGGCACTCACCCGCTCCCAGAGAAACTCCGCGCGCATGGCTGCCTTCCACTCCGCCCGCGCCGACGCGCTTCGGATGCAGGCGTAGATCCCCGGTGTCACGCCCTCGACACGGTGGACGAAGATGATCAGGTGCACATGGGGCGGCCAGTCGATGGCGTCCCACGGAGACTGGGCGCGCGAGCCCAGCAGCATCGGACCCACTGGCTGTAACCGCGCGAGCATCGCAAAAAACGCATCACAGCGGAGCGCGCCACGAGGATCGAAGCCGAGCGCGCTTCGGCGCTGGAGAATCACCTCCCGCGGGTAGACAGGGCGGGCGCCAGCCCAGTCGCCGCGCGAATCAGCCCGCGATCGTCCCCTGCCGAGGCTCGATGAGCGAGAGCGGGTGGCCAGAGCAGCGTCGTCGATCGTCGGCCACTCCACGTGGCCCGGGCTCAGGCGATTCGCGGTGCCGTTCCACACCGCCTT
>JAKFXY010000055.1 GCA_021731165.1 Acidobacteriota bacterium
GGAGTGGCCCGGGCTCAGGCGATTCGCGGTGCCGTTCCACACCGCCTTCGTTGCGGCTTCAACAAGCGGCTGCGGGTCGTGATCTCGCCAAGCCTCGGGATCGCCCGCCGTGACCACCGCGATGCAGTCGGGCTCCTCCCGCTCGGCACCCACGAAGTCCGCCTCGCGATCGAGACCGAGCACGGTTGCCACCTCCGCATCCGACCATCTCGAGAGCAGCGCCAGCCGCCAGCCGAGTAGATCCGCGGCAACTCGTAACGCACCGATCGCGTGGCCGACGTCGTGCTGGCAGTATCGAAACGCCCGCTCTCCGTACTTCCAGGCCTCCCGCCAGTGAATTGACGAGAGCCCCACGAAGAAGACGGAGTCGGGGATGTCAACGTCGGTCAGCGTGCAGCGCTCCTCGAGCGCGTGCTCGCGCGGGGCGTAGTGGCAGACGCGCCCCTGCCAAATGACATACGCCTCCGTGGGATGCAGATTGCCGCTCGACGGGTTGACGCGGAGTGCCCAGCGGGCCTGACCGAACTGCTTCCACGCGGACAGTCCCATCGAGCAACGAAGAAACTCCCCGAGAGACCGATCGTCCAATGGTGCCGGCGCGCCGCTCGGCGCAATGCCGGAACCATGGGGGAGATGGCTGAGGCGCACGCCCGCGTACCGCCGAAACGGGTCGGGCTGCGTCGCCCAGTCGAGATACCCGGGCGACCGCGCGAAGCGGCCGAAGTGGTGCTTGGTCGCCTCGTGATAGCGAAGTACCGGGTTCAACCCTCTTTCGACAGCTGCGCCAACCGCTTGTCCAGCTCCGCGATCGCCTGCGTGATCTGTTGCTTGCGCGCCGGATGGGACGTCAGCTCGAGCTGGCGCTGCATCTCCGTCCTCGCGAGCTTCAGCGACCCCATCTGCCGAAGGCGTTCAGGGTCGATACCCTTGGCCGACAACTTCGCCCTTCTCTTCTCCTGCTCCCGCTCTTCCATGCGCTCGGCGAGGCGGGATTCCGCGTCGACGAGTCCCTCTCCAGCGTCACCCATGCTCATGATGCCGTCCGCGTCTCGTGGTGAAGGTCAATGAGAAAACAAGAAATCAAAACCGCAATACGTGCCACGGCATTATACGGTTGGCGTGAACCGGCTGTTTCATGTCAGTGCGCAAGGTGCTATAAACAGACCTCAACCTGGAGAGCGTCCATGAAGATTCTCAAGACACTCCTGTCTCTTCTACTCCTCGCGGCGCCGGCGTCAGCCCAAGGCATCACGATGGTCCAGCGCGAAACGCGCAACGGACAGATGACGACCAACCGGATGCAGATGGACCGGACACACCTGCGGGCCGAGACTCGAAACGGCACCGAACAAGTGGCCATCGTCTACGACGGCGGCGGCGATCTCGCCAGGATGCTCAACCTCGATAAGAAGACCTACGTCGAGATGACGCGGGCCCAGGTACAGCAGATGGGCCAGCAGGTCAGCGGCGCGATGGCGGCCATGCAGGCGCAGATGGCCAACATGCCGCCAGAGCAGCGGGCGATGATCGAGCAGATGATGCGCGGTCGTGGCGCGGGAATGCCCGGCATGCCGGGAGCCACCGCGCCCGCCAAGATCGAGTACCGGCGCTCAGGTGCGGACAAGGTCGGCCAGTGGGCCTGTAACAAGTACGACGGATACCGTGAGCAGGAGAAGGTGGTGGACGTCTGCGCCGCCGACCCGTCGGCGCTCGGACTGACAGCCGCCGATTTCGACGTCACCCGCAAGCTGGCCGACTTCCTCAAGGGGCTCATGCCCCAGGCCGCCGATCAGATGTCCGTGCTCGGCACGGCCGAGGAGCAGGGGTTTGCCGGCTTCCCCCTCAAGCGGACCTCGTATCGGAACGGCGCGGTCGAGTCGGTGAGCGAGCTGACCGAACTTCGCCGCGAAGCGATACCGTCTGGCACCTTCGACGTGCCAGCGGGGTTCCGTCGCGAGGCGATGCCCGGCGTCCAGTAGCCGCGTCGTTCGAGTCGCGCCGCACGTGCCGACGGAGCACTCCTTCGGCTAACATGTTCGGCGCATGGCCGAACAGAACTCGTTCGACATCACGTCGAATGTCGATCTGCAGGAAGTGGACAACGCACTGAACCAGGCGCGGAAGGAAGTCGCGCAACGCTACGACTTCAAGGGAACGAAGGCCTCCATCGACTTCGACCCCAAGGAGCTGAAGCTGGTGCTCGCCGCCGATGACGAGTTCAAGCTCAATGCGCTTTGGGAGATCGTATCGACGCGACTGGTCCGGCGGAACGTGCCGGTAAAGAACCTCACCCGTGGCGCCGCCCTGCCCGCCGCCAACAGCACCATCCGTCAGGAAATCACTCTGCAACAGGGAATCCCCGGCGAGAAGGCCAAGGACATCGTCAAGTTCCTGAAAGACGCCAAGCTGAAGAAGGTGCAGGCGTCCATTCAGGGCGATCAGCTCCGCGTGGTCTCGCCTTCAAGAGACGAGCTGCAGGAAGTCATGCGCTTGCTTCGGGAGCAGGATTTCGGCGTCGCGCTGCAGTTCGGCAACTATCGCGGCTGACGCCGGAACGGCCCGTCAGTTCCGGACGCCGTATCGGGCGACGTCGAGCGTCCAGGCAAGAGCCAACGTCGAAAAGGGCTTCAGGAGGAACGGCGCGTTGAGCCGCTGCCCGGGGACGAATCCAGACATGAAGACAATGCGCACTGCCGGCACCAGCGCCATGGCTGCATAGGCGACCGCGCGGCCGTCGAGATCCGGCAGGCGCAGGTCGATCAGGAGCAGCTCGAACGGAAAGCCCATCTCCATCACTCGAATCGCTTCCTCGCCGTTGTTCACCGAGATCACGTCGTAGCCAAGCACGTCGAGTTGCCGATCCACGGCCAGCCTAGCCAAGGGGTCGTCATCCACAAGGAGCACACGGCGCCGGCCGGTCACGATGCCGACGACGATGACGCCTTCCTCGACGGTAGTCAACCTATACTTCCTATTGAACATACTTTTACAGGGTTTAGCGCGTCGGATACCGTCGCCATACTGCCGGCCAGGGGTGTCTCACGTGACGGACCTACGTGGACGGTTTGGTGGCCGCTTGAAACAGCTCCGCCGTGCCAAGCGGCTTACTCAGGAGCAGCTCGCCGAGCGCGCCGGGCTCAGCTACAAGTTCATTGGCGAGGTCGAGCGAGGGAAGGGCAACCCGACGTTGACAACGCTGTCGGTCATCAGCGAGGCGCTCGGCGTCCGGCTCGTGGATCTCCTGGCGCTCGATACCGACCGGCCGCGCCTGACCCCGCGACAAGCGTTGCATGTGCGAGAAGCGCTGGCCTCTCTTGAAACCCTGGTCGAATGGGCGTCCCCCACGGACACCCGCAAACCGAGCCGCCGCAAACCAGTCTAGACGGCCCCGAAGGCCGTGACGCCGGCCTCGTCCCCACGCGATGATGGCGCTCGCGAGCGTTTCCCTGTCTAATCCCTGAGGCCGCGTCACACATGGTTTGGACCATCATCGGCGTGACGTTCATCGTCTGGCTCGCGTTCGTGGTTCTGTTCTCGCCACGCATCGACTACCGTGTCACGCTCCCCCTCCGGCCCGATGGCGACGAGTTTCTCCGCGTCTTCCAGGCCACCTGCCAGGCCGTCGTCCACCGCCACAACCGAGCGGAGGTCTTCACCAACGGCGCGCGGTTCTACCCCGCGATGAGGGAAGCCATTCGCGGAGCACAGGCATCAGTCAACTTCGAGGCCTATATCTTCAGCCCGGGCACCGCGGCCGACATGCTGATTGACGCCCTTGTGGAGCGGGCCAATGCCGGCGTGGAGGTCCGGCTGGTGTTCGACGCGATCGGCAGCTCCGACATGAGCGGCGAACCCCTGCGGCGCCTGCGCGACGCGGGCTGTGGCGTCTACTTCTACCAACCGATGCAGTGGTATCGCCTCCATCGCATGAACAACCGTACCCACCGCGAGCTGCTCGTGGTTGACGGCACGGTCGCGTTCACGGGCGGCGCCGGCGTGGCGGATTGGTGGCTGAAGGAGGATGGCGGGACGCCAGCGTGGCGCGACACGATGGTGAGCATTCAAGGGCCCGTCGTAAGCGCGCTCCAGGGAGTGTTTGCCGAGAATTGGCTCGAGTGTTGCGGTGAGATTCTGACCGGTCCGCGCCATTGGCCGGTGCCCAGGGAAGTGGGCGCCACGGAGGCCATGCTGATCAAGAGCTCACCGTCGGATCGCGCCACCGCATCGCGCGTCGCGTTCCAGATGCTGATCGAAGGAGCGGCCAGGTCCGTCGATATCTGCACGCCCTACTTTCTGCCCGATCGCGCCATGCGGCGGGCACTCGCCGCCGCCGCCCAGCGTGGCGTCACGGTGCGCGTCATCGTCCCTGGAGCGCTTTGCGACCAGCGGCTCGTGCGCCTCGCCAGCCGGCGGATGTACGGCGAGCTGCTCCGGAGCGGGGTGCGCATCTTCGAGTACCGGCCATCCATGACGCACGTGAAGGCGCTGATTGTGGACGACACGTGGGCGATGATCGGCACCACGAACGTGGACAACCGATCGTTCGAGCACAACGATGAAGTGAACGTCGCGTTCCGCGAAGCCGCGGTGACGGCGCGGCTTCGCGGAGACGTTGAGTCCGATCGGCTCTCGAGCGACGAAGTCACGATGGACGTCTGGAGCGCACGTCCCGTGCTCGAGAAGCTCGTGGAGCCGATCTGCTGGATCCTCGAACGCCAGCAGTAGGTTCGCGCTAGCGAGACCGCCGCCTCTCGAACCGGTCGAGGCGCTGCTTCATGCGTGCCTCGCGGTCGGCTTCGAGCTGCTTCGCCTTGGCGAGCTGCTCCGGCGTCAGCAGCGCGAAGATTTCGTCGCGCACGCCGTCCCTGTGACGCTGCACGATGTCGCGCACCTGCTGGCGCTGCACGTCGCTCAACTCGAGCCCGCGAAGCGCGAGACCCGGGCCTCCGGGACCGCCAGATCCACCGCGGCGACCGGCGGGAGGGCCCTGCGCGAACGCCACGCTGCCGACCACGAACAGCTGCACGACCGCCACGGCCACCATTACTCGAAATCGATTCATGACTTCCTCCGTCTGAGAATTCGCGTGTACGTCACGCGCGTTGTTGTCGCTCCTCCATTGGACAGGAGGTCTTTGGCAGCACCGTGACACGCCTGTGAAAAATCGGTGGCCAGAGCGCGGACGACCTCGCGAGCAGGTCAGATCCGCTATGTGGCCGGCGCCTCCTGCGCGAGATCGAAGTCTGCGAGCGCCGTCCCGTAGTCGAGCTGGGCGCGCAGTTCGTTGGTTTCCGCCGTCGCGAGGTCGCGCTGCGCCTGCAGCACGAAGAACGTGGTCGAGAGCCCCACGTCGCGACGCGCTTGCTCAGCCTCGAGACGGCGCGCCGCCAGCGCGCGCGCGGCGGACGCCGCCTTCACTTGCTCCTCGGCGCTGCGTACTTGCTGCGCGGCACGCGTCACGGCGGCCGTCACCCGCAGCTCCAGGCTCGCAAGCTGCGCGTCAACCTGCTTCCGAGCCACATCCGCCTGCGCATATCTGGCGTTTGCCGCTCGATTCCCGATCGGCATCGTCACGCTGACGCCCACGGTCCACGTCGGGTAGCTCAGCCCACCGATGGACTGCAGCACGTCCCAGTAGCTCCCCGACACAGTACCGATGACCTCGCTGCCGAGTGACGTGGTCGATCGGAGCACCTGCGTGCCGCCGATACCACTCAGCGTGTAGCCGCCGACGAGGTCAACGGCGGGCTTCCGCTGGTCGTCGAACAATCTCAGACTGACGTCGCTCGACTGCCGGACACGGCGCGCACGGTCTAGGTCCGTTCGGTTGGCGACAGCCTTCGAAATCGCCTGCGGAAGGTCGATAGCACGCACGCTCTCGGCCGGCCGGTCCGTGGGCACAATGGTGGCCTTCCAGACGGCGTCGGTGGCATTGGCCACAATCAGTGCCTTGAGCGCCACTTGCGCATCGCGCCAGGCCCCTTCCGCCTGCACGCTGGCCTGGTGGCGCGAGGCCACCTCCGCCTCCGATTCCAGGACGTCGATTGGTGCCACCGTGCCGAGGTCCACGCGGCGTTGGTTGTCATCGCGCTGCCGCACGGCCAGCGCCTCTGAACGCTGCGCGGTGGCCAGTGCATCCACGGTGTAGACCAGCTCCCAGTACGCGCGTCGCACGCCGGCAAGGAGCGTGGCCGTCTCCTGGCGGAGCTCGACGTCGGCGATGCCGCGTGAGATATCCGCCTGCGCGATCGCGGCACGCGTGGCATCGAACCTCAGCCCGCGCAGAAGCGGCTGAGAGATCGACGCGGCAACCGCGGACGCAAAGCTTGGGTTATAGGTCGAATAGATGCTCGACGTGGCGCTGCGACTGCCAGTGAAATCGAGAGACACCAATCCGCCCCAGGGGACGAGCTGGGACACCCCGGTCGAGTACGACGCCGCGTCGCTCCTCACCGACGTCTGTCCGCCAGAAAGCTGAGTCGTTGATGGGTTGGTCTGCGATCGCTCGGTGAGCGACGCCACGAAGGTCGGGCTATAGGCGGCCCTTGTCTCGGCGGACGCGAAGTCCGCGCCTTCTGTCCCGAGCCGGGCATAGGCGAGACCTGGGTTGCGATCAACAGCCCGGCGCTCAGCATCCTGAAGCGACAGCGGAACCGCCGCGGCTGTGGAAACCCGCGCCGGCGTCGTCTGCGCCATGACTGGCGCGGCGAGGGCAAGCGCGAACACGAACGTCCTTAGTCGCATCATTCGAACCTCAATGCCTCGATCGGGTCGAGTGCGGCGGCCTTGCGGGCCGGATAGAAGCCAAAAAAGATGCCGATGGCGGCGGCGAACGCGAACGACATGGCCACCGCATCAGGCGAGACAACCGCGGGCCAGCCGGCGAATCGGCTGACGGCGGATGCGGCGCCGAACCCAAGCCCGATACCCACCGCGCCCCCGGCGAGGCTGAGCACAATCGCTTCCACCAGGAACTGGCGCAGCACGTCGAGGTCCCGGGCACCCACCGACAAGCGGAGGCCAATCTCGCGCGTCCGCTCGGTCACGGACACAAGCATGATGTTCATGATTCCGATCCCGCCGACGAGCAGCGACACGGCCGCGATCCCCGCGAGCAGATAGGTCATCGTCGTCGTGGTCGAGGTGAGAACCGTCGCGATCTCCTCGAGCGTACGGACGAGGAAGTCGTTGTCCTCACCGGGCGCAATCTTGTGGCGCACCGTGAGCAGATCGGTGATGCCCTGCGTCACTGTGTCGAGCGGCACGCCGTCGGCGGCCGAGATCGTGATGTTCTGGAGGTGCGTCTGCCCAAGCAGCTTCTTCTGCACGGTCGTGTACGGGGCGATCACCGTATCGTCCTGGTCCTGCCCGTTCGCGCCCTGCCCTTTGGTGGTGAGCACTCCCAGCACCTTGAACGGCTGGTTCTTGATGCGCACGACAGCACCCGTCGGATCGGCACCAGCGCCGAACAACTGATCGCGGACCACCGAACCGAGCACCACCACTTTCGAGGCGCGCGTCACGTCCTGCTCGGTGAAGAAGGCGCCGAACTGCATCGGCCAGGCCCTGAGCTCCGCAAGCGCCTGACCCGCACCCTGGATCTGCGTGCCCCAGTTCCCGGACTCCGCCACCAATTGTGCGCGTGTGTTGACGCCCGGCGACATGTAACGAATCCCTGGCACCTCGCGACGAATCGCCTCGGCGTCCTCGGGCGTCAGCGTCGTGGTGTTTCCCTGTCCCTGGCGCACGGGCCCGAACGGACCGGAGCCGGCATTCACCATCACGATGTTCGAGCCGGCGCTCTTGATTTGCGTCTCAATCGATATGCGTGCCCCGTTGCCGATAGCCACCATGACGATGACGGCGGCGACGCCGATGATCATGCCGAGCGCGGTGAGCGCCGTGCGCATCGCGTTGCGGCGAAGGGCCTTGAGGGCGACGATGAACGTCATGGCTATGGACATGGCTTCTCCAGGCGCTTCTCCCGGCGGATCCTCACGCCGTCATCAGCGCGTCGGCGTCTGCCTGCGCATTCACGTGTTCAAGCTCCACCACCGCGTCGCGGCGGTATGCCACCTGCTGATCGGCGCGTACCCGGCCGTCGCGAAACGCGACGATCCGCGTGGCGTGCTCCGCGATCTCCTGCTCGTGCGTCACGAGCACGATGGTGAGCCCCCGCTCCCGGTTCAGGCGCTGAAAAATATCCATCACCTCCACGCTCGTACGGCTGTCAAGGTTTCCTGTCGGCTCGTCGGCAAGCAACAGCACAGGATTGTTGACGAGCGCTCTTGCGATCGCCACGCGCTGCTGCTGGCCTCCTGACATCTGGTTCGGATGGTGATCGAGGCGCGCGCCGAGGCCAACGGATTCGAGAGCCGCCTTCGCGCGAGCGCGACGTTCAGCCGCAGGAATCCTGCCCGCGTAGAGCATCGGCAGCTCGACGTTCTCCATAGCCGACGTGCGCGACAGCAGGTTGAACCCCTGAAACACGAAGCCAATATCGCGGTTGCGCACGCGCGCGAGGTCACGCTTCGAGAATGTCGAGACGTCATCGCCATTCAACAGGTAGCCGCCGCCGGTCGGCGTATCAAGGCAGCCAAGCAGGTGCATGAACGTGGACTTGCCTGAGCCCGACGGCCCCGTGAGAGCGAGGAACTCGCCGGCGCGCACCTCCAGCGTCACGCCGCGCAGCGCCGGCACCTCGACCTCTCCCACCGCGTAGGTCTTCGTCAGGTCTGCAACGCTGATGACAGGCGTACTCACTGCCGGCCACCCGCCGAGCCCTGTCGCTGATTGCCCTGCGCCCCGCCGCCGGTGGCGCGACCACCCGGCATTCGGGGCACGAGCGGTGAACTGCCCGTCGTCGCCGTCGCAGCGGCACTGGTCGCCACCACGCTCGTCACCACCTGCGCACCGTCCGCCAGCTCGCCGTCGAGGATGGCGACGTTGGCGCCGTCGCTAAGGCCGGCCTTGACCGCCACCGGATGAATCGCGTTGTCCGCCAGAACCCACACTCGTGCGCCGCGCGCGGTCTCGCGCGGCAGATCCTGTTTCAGCCCCGCGAACACCTCCGCCGTCGGCTGGAATCGCAGCGACGATGCCGGCACCTTCAGGACATCGTCAGCGCGCGCCATCTCGATCGTGACGTTGGCGGTCATACCTGGCTTCAGCTTCAGGTCGAGATTCGCGACGTCGATGACCGTGACGTAGCTGACGACGTTCGACTCGGTGACCGGCTGGAGGCGCACCTGGGAGACGGTGCCCGTGAACGTGTCGTCGGGATAGGCGTCCACGCGGAAGGTGACGGCCTGTCCCTCCTTGATTCGCCCGATATCGGCCTCGTCAACGCTCGCATTGACGCGCATCTGGGTCAGGTCCTTCGCGATCACGAAGAGCGTGGGTGCCGACGTGCTCGCCGCCACCGTCTGCCCGACGTCCACATTCCGTGAGATCACGATCCCGTCGATGGGCGCCCTGATCACGGCGTGGTCCAGCGTGACGTTGTTCTGGTTGAGCGACGCGCGCGCCTGCGTCACCTGTGCCCGCGCCGACTTGAGCGACGCCTCGATCTCGCGTGCGGTGGTCCCGGCCGTCTCGAGCTCGCTGCGCGAGATGAGCTGCTGTTTGGAGAGTTCCTGGGCCCGCATCAACTTGGCCTGGGCGTCCTCGACCTGCACTCGAACCCGATCGACCTCCGCCTCGAGCCGTTCGACACTCGCGCGCGCCTGGTCAGCCTGCGCCTGCAGGAGTGACGGCTCGAGCTCGGCCACCACCTGTCCCTTCTTCACCCTCGTGTTGAAATCGGCGTAAAGCGACTTAATCGTTCCGGAGACCTGTGTGCCGACCTGAACGGTGGTCACCGCCTCGAGCGTCCCCGTCGCGTCAACCGACTCGACGATGTCGCCACGCGATACGCGGGCGGTGGTCAACACGGGTGCGACCTCGGCACCCCTGACCGTGTAGTAGGCGGCCACGCTCGCCGTCACCGCGATGACGACAGCAATGATGAACAGTAGGCGTTTCTTCATGAATCCGTCCCTTTCCGTTGATTCATTGAACAGGAGGTCTTTGGCAGCACCGTGACACGCCTGTGAAAAAACGATGGCCGGAGGCGCTTCGCGCCCAAACGCGCGGCAAGTCTCGCGGGATTGCCCTACGATGGAGTCCGTGGAGACCGCGAGCGAGCCGCGCCGAACTGTTCTGGTCGTGGAGGACGAAAAGAACATCCGTGACCTCGTCTGCCTGCATCTTGGCGTCGAGGGATTCACGTGCGTCCCCGCCGCCAGCGGTACGGAGGCACTCCAGCTGGTGGAACGCCAGCAGTTCGACCTGATCGTGCTCGACCTGATGCTGCCGGGCGTCGACGGCCTTGCGGTCTGCCGGGCGGTGAGACGCGGCGGGGCCAACCGCGACGTTCCCATCCTGATGCTGACGGCGAGACGCGACGAGAGTGACAAGGTGCTGGGGCTCGACAGCGGCGCCGACGACTACCTCACGAAACCGTTCGGCATTCGCGAGCTGCTCGCGCGCGTACGCGCGCTCGTCAGAAGGCGGACCCTCGACGCTGCCGCGGGGAACTCAAGTGCCGGCAAGCCGATTACATACGGCCAGATCGAGATGGACCCCGCGCGCCGGCGTGTGCGCGTGCGCGGTCACGCCGTGGAACTCACGGGCCATGAGTTCAGTCTGCTCTACACCCTCCTCTCCCAGCCCGGCATCGTCTTCACCCGCGAGGCGCTTGTCCGCAAGACATGGCGCGAGGACACCTTCGTCACCGTGCGCAGCGTGGATACGCTCGTCAAGCGGCTGCGGCGAAAGGTCGAGGCAGATCCCGCGAACCCGGAGGTCATCCTCACGGTGTGGGGATCGGGATACAAGGCCGCCGATGTCTAATCTCTCGACTCCGCTCAGGACAGGTCCTTCGACGGCGCTTCGGACTGCCTGGTACAGGAGCTTGTACTGGCGTGTCGCGCTCGGCTTCATCGGCTTCCTGGCGGTGTTGTTGGTCGTGCAATCCCTCCTCTTCGTCTGGCTGGCGAGCCGCAACGGGAATCTTTTTCCGGCCACCTCGAATGCTCGGCTCGCCGAGCTCGTCGCGTCGGATCTGCGGGAGGAGCTCGAACGGGATTCCATGGTCGATCTCTCGGCGCACATCGCGCGCGAGTACGGCCAGGTTGTCCAGCCCTTCGTCGTGGTGCTCGCCGACGGACGCGCCCTGAGCAACCGGCCAGTCGTCCCCCCGGTCCTGATGCGCACGGCCCAGAACCTGTTCACGCGGATGGCCCGGGGACGGCCCGTGCCCAGACGACTTGGGCCGGATCGCCGCGGGTTCTTCTCGCCGATTGCCGTGGACGGCCAGCTCATGGGGCTCGTGGCGGTTCCGCCAGGCGCGCCACCGCTGACCGGCACATTGCGTGCACTCGGTCCGACGATGGCGCTGAGTGGTCTCGTGCTGCTGTGCATCGGCGCTGCGGCATCGGCCGTACTGCTCGTCGGGCCTGTGCGAAGAAGGCTCGGCCAACTCGAGGATGCCGCACTGCGGATCGGCGCCGGTGAGTTGGCTGCGCGAGCGCCCGAACACGGGGGCGACGAAGTCACCGAGCTCGCGCGCTCGTTCAACCGGATGGCCGCCGATCTTCAGGCCCGGGCGGACGCCCTCACCTCGTCGGACCGGGCGCGCCGGCAACTGCTCGCGGACGTGTCGCACGAGCTCATGACGCCGCTCACCGCCATGCGCGGGTACATCGAAACGCTGTCGATGGCGGAGCTGCAGCTCGATCCGCGGCTGCGCGACCGCTACCTTCGAATCGTGGATGAAGAGACACGCCGGCTCGAACGGATCATCGGAGACTTGCTCGACCTGGCGCGCCTCGAGGGGCAAGGGCCCGTGCCGCGGCAAGAACCGGTGTCGATCGAGGCGATGTTCGTGCGCGTTGCCGAGCGTCACGAGCGCGAACTGCGCGACCGGCGGGTCACGCTCGCGCGACGCGTGGACCCGGGGGCCGCGGAAATCGTGGGAGACCCCGATCGGCTCGAACAGGCGCTGCAGAACCTGGCGGCCAATGCGCTGCGCCACACGCCCGACGGCGGCACCGTGACACTGGCAGCGTCGCCGACCGACGGCGGCGTCCGAGTCACCGTGCGCGACACCGGCCCGGGAATCCCCCCAGAGCACCTCGGGCTCATCTTCGACCGCTTCTACAAGGTCGATGCCTCCAGAGCCTCCGGCGGCAGCGGCCTCGGACTGTCGATCGTCAGGGCCATCGTTGACGCGCACGGGGGAACCATCACCGCCAGAAACGAGAGCGGTGCGGTGTTCGAGATCGACCTGCCACGCAACCCCGTACGCTGACGCAACGTCCACACGCTGACGCCACCGTCACGCGATTGGTCCCCGCACGTGTCGATGGGCACGATCGAGCGGAAACGGCGTCGGAGATGACCACCCGGGAACTCGACGTGAACTGACCGTCGTTGGCTCGATACGTAGAACGCGCCACGGCCGCTGAGCACAGAGCGATCAACAATTGGCACAAAGCGCCCTCCGTGGCCTCTGCGTCTCTGTGGCGTTCCACGGTCGTTGGGATCCGGGATTTGACTAGAATGGAATCAATGAGAGACGCGCTGATTGTTTCCGCAGTTCGTACCCCGGTTGGTCGCGCGGGCGGGGTTCTGGCCGAGGTGCGCGCCGACGACCTCGCCGCCGTCGCGGTACGCGCGGCCGTGGACCGCTCGGGCGTCGATCCGTCGCGGATCGACGACGTGATTCTGGGGTGTACGAATCAGTCAGGCGAGGACAACCGCAACGTCGCGCGGATGGCGTTACTGCTCGCGGGGCTGCCGATCGAGGTCGCCGGCCAGACGGTGAACCGACTGTGCGGCTCAGGCCTCCAGGCGGTGGCCAGCGCGGCGCAGGCCATCAAGGCAGGCGAAGGAGACGTCTTCGTCGCCGGCGGCATCGAAAGCATGACGCGCGCGCCATACGTGATGCTGAAATCGGGGACGCCGTGGAACCGCGAGGTGCCACAGATCGCTGACTCCACGCTCGGCTGGCGGTTCATCAACCCAAAGGTGAACAAGGAATGGACGATCTCGATGGGCATGACCGCCGAGAAGGTGGCGAAACAGTACGGCATCACGCGAGAGCAACAGGATGTCTTTGCCGCCGAGAGCCAACGCCGGGCCGTGGCGGCGATGAAGGAAGGCGCCTTCAAGGCCGAGATGGCGCCGGTGCAGATTCCGCACAAGAAGGGCGACCCGGTCACGGTGGACACCGACGAGCACCCGCGGCCGGATGTAACCGTCGAAAAACTCGCGGCGCTGCGCCCTGCCTTCACCGCGAATGGTACGGTCACGGCCGGCAACTCGAGCGGCATCAATGACGGCGCCTCCGCGCTCGTGCTCGTGGCCGAGGGCACATCCGGGGCGGGCACGCCGCTGGCGCGCGTCGTCACGACCGCCGTGGTCGGGCTGGATCCGTCGGTGATGGGACTCGGACCGATTCCGGCAACCCGCAAGGCCCTACGGCGCGCCGGTCTCTCAATCGATCAGATCGATCTCTGGGAGCTGAACGAGGCCTTTGCCGCGCAGTCGCTCGCCTGCATCAGGGAACTCGAACTCGACCCGGCGAAGGTCAACGTCCACGGGGGCGCCATTGCGATGGGCCACGCCCTCGGCTCGTCAGGCTCCCGCGTACTGACCACCCTCGTCCACGCCCTCCAGCGGAGCGGCAAGCGCTACGGCGTGGCGACCATGTGCATCGGCGTGGGCCAGGGGATCGCGATGGTCGTGGAGCGGGTCTAGACGGTGGATAGTGGACGGTGAGTGGATCCCAGGCGAGAGCAGAGGCGACCGCGCTGTTGACCAGCAATTGGCGCGATTCACCGACGGGAAATTGGACCGCAGCGCCTGAAGAAACACGAGTCACGGACGCTCCTGATTGTCATCGACGCTCAGAAAGCCCTCGCACCAAGAAGGATCTCTTGCGTGCGCGTACGGCTGCGACTCACGACCGCTGCAGGTGAGCCGCACCTCGTTGATATGGCGGGCTGACTCCCAGGTGAATTCAACGAACACAGAGTCATGAGCAGGGTACTTGTCGTAACCGGCGGAAGTCGCGGCATCGGTGCGGCCACCGCGCTCCTGGCGGCACAGCCGTGTGCGCCAGAGAAGCCGTGCGGCGGGCGAGGTTCGCGCGATCGAGCTCGACGGGCATCCATTCTTTGTCGCGACGTTGTTCCAACCTGAGCGATCGGCGTTGGCAGGTCGTCGGCATCCGCTCGTGGGCGCGTTCGTAGCGTCACTGCGTGAGGGACCGACGGTCTGACACGGTCTTCCGTCTGCGGCGGCCGGCGAGACAATGCGTCACCACGGCTGAAACCTCGTTGGCAATCCGACGAACCGAGCGGGCGGGAGATCAGGCGAGGATCTCGTTGAGACCTTCGACGATACGAACGAGGTCCTCGTCGGAGGCCCGGGCCAGCCGTCGACCGACACGTTCGGTGCTCAGGGTGCGAATCTGACCGATCTTGACCCACGAGCGTTTCGGCAGCCCGGCCGCGCGTATCTCCGTCGTGAGCGGGAATCCCGCGCGTGGCTCCTGGCTGGTCAGCGCCACGGCAATGACGGTGCCGGAGCGTTCATTGAACACGTTGTGACTGAGCACGAGCACCGGACGCTCGCCGGCTTGCTCATGGCCACGCACGGGGTTGAGGTCAGCCCAACGAATTTCGCCCCTCAGTATTCGGGCCACGTGTCGCGACTCCCGGCAAAGCCTTCCTCAGCCAATGCTTGTTCCTCGCGCGGGTCCACCTTGGCGCACTCCCGGGCCAGGCGAGTCCGAGCAAGGCGGGCCACCGTGTCGGCGAGCGCGCTTTCGACGGCCTGGCTCCGGTTGGCGAAGCGGCGGGCGGCAACCAGTTCATCCACGCGGTCGAGCAGAGCCGCGTCCACGGTGACGGCAACTTTCGTCTTGGGCATGGCGTCCTCGATAGTATGACACATCATCATACCTGATGGTCCAATCGCTCGCGGCCGATGAGCGGCCGGCGCGCGAATGAGCTCGCGCAGCGCGTCACCCTACGTGGGCTTCAGGAAGATGTCGATCTCCGCGGCCCGCGCGCGGGCGTCGCCCTCACCCAACTCGACCAGCCGGGCAATGTAGTCGTGCTGGAACATCAACAGGCTCAGCATGTCGTTGGAACGCGTCTGGCGGCTGCCGAGCCCCCTGACGAGAAAACGGAATCCACGGGGCAGGTCAGCTTCGAACTCGTTCGCCAACCGCCCGAGATCCTGTGAGGGCCTCAGGACCAACAGGTCGATGTGCCGCCGGCCGTCTCGCGCTTGCTGGGGCAACTGGTCGATGAGCGAGTTGATCTCCCTGAGCCGCAGCGCATCGCTGTCGAAAAGGTCGAGAAAAATGGCGTTGAGCAGCACGCCGGCGACCTGCGCTGGCGGGGGGTAACCGCGGACGGCGGGCCGGTCCGCCTCCTCGCGTGAGCGGGCGTAGCGGGTCGAGACCGCGATGATCTTGTGCGCGCCAAGGTGAACCGCCGGCGAGAACGGGGCGGTCAACCGGATGCCGCCGTCTCCGTACCATGCGCCCTCGAGTTCGACTGCCGGAAAGAAGAACGGAAGCGCGGACGAGGCCATCACGTGATCGACACCCAGGCCGCCGCTGATGCTCCTGCGCTGCGGACCCTCCCAGGTCAGAGTGCCGCACCCTTCGGCGCTTTGCACCCACGTCACGGACTGACCCGTCGTGTAACTCGAGGCCGTCAACGCCACCGCGCGAAGCGAACCCTCTTC
The DNA here is from genome assembly GCA_021731165.1 of Acidobacteriota bacterium. Classification (GTDB taxonomy): domain Bacteria; phylum Acidobacteriota; class Vicinamibacteria; order Vicinamibacterales; family UBA2999; genus JAKFXY01. The sequence goes on from JAKFXY010000055.1 coordinate 15,808, forward strand.
CAGACTGCGCCGGATGCCAGGAATCGTGCCGTCAGGACTTGCCGCGAGCGTCCGCGTGAGGAGCTGGCGCAAAGGCATGGTGTCGAGGAGACTGCGCGAGTGCGGCGATCCCGGCGCGCCGCCGGAGACCAGGCGAAGACCCCATTTCGTCACGCGTGAGGTCAGATCACGAGCATCGACCCGAAATACATTCTCGATCCGAAGGTCGCGCCAGAGCTCCGACAGGTGGGCGACCGAGTCGGCGAAGCTCACCTGTCGCGACGCGAGGTGAGCAGCGATGATCCCGCCCGCGGAAACACCCGTCAGGATGCCCGGCGCCAGTTCCGGATAGCGAGACGCCAGATAGCGCAGGCAGCCAACCTGGTACGCCGCACGCGCGCCGCCGCCGCCCAGAACAAGGGCAAGATCGGGATCGCTCAGGGTTTTGCACGCGCTCGACGCGTTCTCCACGCTAATCCGCAGAATACCCCACCGTGCCCGTCACCGCCGGTGCGAGGCCAGCAGGCAGCCGAAGCCCTCGAGGTCGTCGGGATCACCGAGACCGGTTTCCCCGATGCCCTTGAACGTCGTGTCCGGGGCCGCAGTGATCGCCCCGCCCAGCTGGACGTTGACCGGGGAAAGCGTGTATACAGAGTGGTCCGCCGCGAGAAGACATCCCACACCAAGAGGCGCATGGAGCGAGAGCGCAAATGAGCATGCAAAAGACGACATTCGGTTCTCTCGAGAACTTCGAGAAGGGAAGCGTTCAGGTCATCGACGACAACCCCAAGCATTACGCTTTTTCCAACGTCTTCGAGGTCGCGTCGAAGTCGAAGCCCTACGAGAAGGTCGCGGTCGGCAAGAATCTCAAGTACGTCATCGAGGCGGTTCGCGCCGAGGGGACTTCGCCGTGGTTCGCGGCGGCGCACGATGAGGCCACGCTCGTGATGGACGGCGAGATCGAGATCCACTTCGTGAAGCCCGACCAGCCCCCCGTGCCAGAGGGCAAGGAAGGTACCGTCAGGCTGAGCGCTGAGCCCAAGGGAAAGAGCATGGGCTGGGTCAAAGTCCGCCGTGGCCACATGGCGCTGCTGCCGAAGGGTTCCGCGTACCAGTTCAGAAACACCGGCAAGCCGGGTGTGCTGATGGTCCAGACGATCCAGGGCGAGAACACGGTCGAGAAGTGGTCCGAGATTTGCCAGATCAAGCCATAGGTTTCCTTTCATCCACGGAGCAACGCGCATGAGCACTGCAGCCACACCAATGACGACCGGCAAGACCCTCGGATACAAGACGCACGCGATCGGAAGCTTCCAGTTCGGCCGCGATGAGTACTTCGCGCATATCCACTATCCCGGTGGTCGCCACATCATGCAGGTCGACGCGTTCCTGCGCGCGCTGATGCGGGACGTGGCCTGGGGGTTCTTCTACGGCACGGTCAACTTCGATACCGTCTTCGGCACGGTGAACCACTACGGTACGGTGGAGATGTTCATCGGGCTGTTCAACGAGGGGTACCGCGCCAACAACCGCCATTTCGTCGAAACCTTCGAAGCGAAGGACCTCAAGGCGGTTTTTGAGGGGATGCTCGAGGACTGGACCAACGAGGGGTTCGATCCGTTCGCCGCGCCCGATGAAACCGGCACGGTCTACGGAGCCAAGAAGGGGAACAACAGCAAAGCGATCAAGCGGCAGCGCCTGATCGCCAACCGTATGGTCGGCCTTCCGGGCGACCTGACGTTCCGCACCGAGCCGCTTAACCGGCAGTTCCAGGACGTCCCGACCGACAAACCCGAGGTCCACGCGGAGAAGGGCTTCGAGAACGAGGTGCACGCGTTCAACTTCTTCGATTACGTCTGCCGGTCGGACGTGACGTGGAACCCGTCGGTGGTCTCGTGCGTGAAGGACAGCCAGTTCTGCGCGACGACCGAAGAGCACGTGCTCCCGATTACCCACGGGAACGACCGCGTCGAATGGTTCATCCAGGCCACCGACGAGATCATTTGGGACGTGGACGACCGGGCCACCGGCCGGCCGCGCGCGAAGGTCACGATGAAGGCGGGCGACGTCGCCGCGATGCCGGCGGACATCCGCCACAGGGGCTACTCGCCGAAGCGCTCCCTGCTGATCGTCTGGGAGAACAACGACGCCTCGCTACCTCAGCAGTACGCGTCCGGCAAACTGACGCCGTACCCGGTCGCATTCTAAGATCGGAATCCTTCCGAGCAATTGGCGAGCACGCTACCTGGTCCCCACCGCGCAAGCGCGCGGTGGGGCCCGCACCTTCACGACGCCTTCACGCCACCTGTTGGTTGACAATCTCTTCAGGAACTCTTCAGGTACCGGCCATGCCGGCTGGCTGGTAGGATCCATCCGATCGCTTCTCCAGGAAAGGAACTGCACATGCGGATTGGTTCTCGACTTCTTGCCCGCGGCACGCTGCTCTTGCTCTGCATCATTACCTTGCAGCAGTGCTCGGCAAAGCCCGAACCGGCCCAGGCTCCCGCGGTACCCGCGCAGGCGGCCACCGACCTGACGCCGGTCGCCTCGGTGCACGAACTGATGAGGGATATCGTCGATCCAATCTCCGACCTGATCTTTGACGCCGTCGGCACAGAGGTCACCGCAAAGGGCAGCGTCCAGACGGAACCGCGGACCGACGAGGACTGGGCCAAGGTGCGACAGGGAGCCATGACCTTGGCGGAGTCGGCGAATCTGCTGAAGATGCCACGCCAGGCGGCGCCCGAGGGGTACGTGGTGGACCCCACGCTGCGAGGCCCCGGCGCGCCCGAGCTGGCGCCGGAACAAATCGCAGCCAAGATCGCCGCGAACCGGGTGCTCTGGGACAAATTCGCCGACGGCATGCGCGACGAAGCAGTCAAGGTGCTGGCAATCGTGGACGCGAAAGACACCAAGAAACTGTTCGAGGCCGGCAGTCAACTTGACGCCGTCTGCGAGACCTGCCACCTGGAGTACTTCTATCCGGGCGACCGCAAGGCCGTCATCGATGAGCGGAACAAGAAGGCGTCGGTGGCGCCGACCAAGAAGTAGGGCACGCCTTGACGGCGTGCCCAGTATGGTTGGTAGTTGGTGGTGAGTCATAGGGGCCGAGCGATGACGAGAATGGCGCTCCACGCAGCGGCTGCTCTCGTTGCCCTCGGTCTTCTCACGGGTCGCAGCGAACCGGTCGCGGCGCAAGTCGCGACAGGCACCATTCGTGGGCACGTCCGGCTTGAGGGGCCCGCTCCCGCCAACCCGATCATCCGGATGGGCGCCGATCCGCGTTGCGCGGCGGCCGCGAGGACACAGGGCGCACGTCCCGTCCAGCAACTGGTCCTGCGCGCGGCCGACGGCGGACTCGCGAATGCGTTCGTGGATGTCCAGGGCTCGTTTCCCGCCACGCCAGTACCAACCACCCCGGTCCAGATCAATCAGCAGGGATGTGTCTTCGCGCCTCGCGTCATCGGTGCACGGGCCGGCCAGATGCTGCAGGTGAGAAACGGCGACATGACCGTGCACAACGTGCACTCGGTGTCGAACAAGGGCAACGACTTCAATACGAGCCAGCCGGTGACGGGCATGACATCGCGATTCGCCCTCAAGAGCGCAGAGACGATGCTCCGGCTCAAATGCGATATTCACAGCTGGATGGTGGCCTACGTGGGAATCGTGACCCACCCCTACTTCGCCGTCAGCGACGCCGCCGGATCGTTCCAGATCGTCAATGTACCGGTCGGCACCTATACGATCCGTGCGTGGCACGAGCGATACGGCCTGGCAACGCGGAAGGTTCAGGTCAAGGCAGGCGCCGTAGTCAGCCTGGATTTCAGCTACGAGGGAACCGAGAAGCCGCCGGCAGCGAGCGTCCGTGACCTCGTGCTGCCGGCTGGTCTCTCCACCATCCAGATCGCCGCCGCCGATTAGAGCGCGACGTCCGCCTCAGACTCTAGCGCGCACGCGCTGCCGCGGAAGCACCCACCTTGCTCGGTGCCGTTTCCGTCAAGAACAGAGAGACCAGCACGCCCGCGGCTACTCCGACAAGCGGCATATACAGGATGTTCTGAATGCCGTAGTTCTGGGCCACGTAGCCGCCTATCGCGGGCGCCACGCCGCCGCCGAAGATTTCGCCCGCACCCACGACGAGGCCAATGGCCGACGACATGAGCCCCAATGGAGCTGACTCGGTGGCGATGGGACCGGTGATGAGTGCGACATTGCCGAGCGAAAAGAACGACACCGCGAAGAGCAGCATGAACAAGGTGGTTGTGTCCGGCCCCGCGCCCATGAAGAAGTAGACGCTGATCGCGGCGCCGATGAACGCGACGACCAGGGTGAGCCGGCGTCCAAACAGGTCGGAGAGCCCGGGCACTCCGAACTGCCCGACGAATCCGCCGAAGCCCATCGCCGACGTGACGAAGCCCATCTGCTGCGGGGTCAACTTCAGGTAGTCGATGAGATAGTTCGGAAGCATGCCGCCGAGCACGAAAACACACGTCATGGCGCACATCAGCGTCAGCATGCACAGCACGATGTTCTTGCTCTTGAGGACCTGGCCGTAACCGCCACCACCGCCGCCGTGCGGCACGGCGACCGTGACCTGTCCGCCCTGCGCCTGCGCGGGCTCACGTAGTACCAGGAACAATCCAAGGCCGATCAGGAAGCCGGGAATGGCAACCACCCAGAACACCCATCGCCACGAGGGCACCACGAGCAGGAGCTGTGTGGCGATGATCGGTCCCAGGCCGAATCCAAACAGCGCGAAGCCGCTCTGCTGGAGCCCCTGCAGGAATCCGCGCCTCGAGGGGTGCGCGGCAGCGGCCGTGGCCGCAAAGCTCGTGGGGCAGTACGACCCCTCCATCAGCCCCATCAGCGCACGGATGACAACCAGGCTGGTGAGCCCCGTGGCCATCCCCGAGAGCCCGGACATCAGGGAGAACATGATGATGGCCGGGATGAGGATCTTGCGATGGCCGACGCTGTCGGACAGCCGGCCGCTGACGATCGCGAATACACCCCAGACGAGACCGAGGACACCAACGAGGTTCCCGATCGCCTGATAGCCAAGGCCCAGGTCCTCGGCCATCGACGGAAACAGCGGCGCGATGATCCAGCGGTCAAGGCCGACGAGGCCGAACCCCAGACCGAGCAACGTCACCGACTTCCATTCGTACGCGGTATCCCATGGTTTCTGCGAATTGGCCATGTCTCGGTGTCCCTCTCTCCATCCGTTGCCCAGGTGCTGGGCTGCGGAACACTATCAGATAGTCGCGATTCCGCTCAATACTAGGGCTCGTGCAGCCTTTCATCTGCGACATGCCAGCCTGCCGAGTGCTCTTCGGGGCCGGTTCGATCGATCGACTGCCAGACGAAGTGAAGCGGCTCGGCGCCACGCGTGCGGTGGTCATCTCCATGCCCTCTGAGATTCGTTTCGCGGAAGACGCCGCGGCCCGCCTGGGAGAGATGTCAGCGGGTGTCTATGCCGGGGTCGTGGCCCAACACGTTCCGGTGGAAATGCTCCGGGACGCGCGCGAGTACGCCAGGAAGCTTGGCGCGGACTGCTATGTCGTCGTGGGCGGCGGGTCCACGGTGGGAGTGGGCAAAGGGCTCGCCCTTGAAACCGGCCTGCCGATCGTGGCAGTGCCGACGACCTACGCCGGTTCGGAAATGACTCCGATCTATGGGCTGACCGAGGATGGCATCAAGAAGACCGGACGTGATCGCAAGGTCATGCCGAAAGCGGTCATCTACGATGTCAACCTGACGCTCTCGCTGCCCCCCCGGATCGCCGGGCCATCCGGAATCAATGCACTGGCACACTGCGTTGAAGCGATGTACGCGGAAGACGCAAACCCAATCGTCTCGCTGCTGGCCGAAGAAGGTATTCGCGCGTTGGCGCGCGCCCTGCCGATCGTCGTCAGGGAACCAGGCAACGTGGCGGCGAGGTCGGACGCGCAGTACGGCGCATGGCTCGGCGGAACGGCGCTCGGCTCGGTCGGCATGAGCATTCACCACAAGCTGTGCCACACGCTCGGCGGATCGTTCAACCTGCCACATGCCGAGACGCACACGGTCGTGCTCCCGCACGCCACCGCGTACAACCGCGCCGCCGCACCCGCGGCGATGGCGCGGATTGCCGCGGCGCTCGGGGCTGCCGATGCCGCGCAGGGTATCTACGATTTGATCGGCACTCTTGGCGCCCCTCGCGCGCTCAAGGACATCGGCATGCCGGGAGACGGCCTCGATCACGCGGCCGACCTGGCGACGAAGAACCCCTACTACAACCCGCGACCGATCGAACGGGCCGGGATCCGCGAACTGCTCGAGAACGCCTACAACGGTACAAGACCGTAGCTAGGTCAATGGGTCGCTAAGTACCTGGGAGCTGGGAATGGACCCACAGCGACATCACGGACGTGTACCGGCCATCGAGCAGCCGTGGCGGGTCCTGTCCGCGAACAGCCCCTTCCGGGTGTTCGGCCACGCCTCCACCCGGTGGGGCGGCCCCGTTCGCGGCCACCCGCGAGAGGCTGCTCCACATCGCCTCGGGACGACTGTCTGGGGCGATGCCGCGTTAGACTGTCCCCGTGACTGTCGCAGGGAACCCGGCGCGCGCGCTGATTGCCGCGGGAGTGTTGCTCACGCTGGCGGCTGCCGCACAGGCGCAGTTCGGCCGCGGCGGCTTCCGCGGCGTGCCGATCGCCACCGCCGCCGACTTTGACGGCCGCTTCCATTACTGCCGCGTCGCCTATCGCTCAGTCTTTGCCGGCGGCGGAGGCAGCTGGACGACGGACTACCCCAACGCCGACATCAACCTCTCGATCCGTTTGTCGGAGCTGACGAAGACACACGTGAGCAAACGGCCCTCGGGCGATCCCAACCACCTGGTCGTCCGCCTGGGGAGCAACGAGCTGTTCCAGTGTCCACTCGTGATCTTGTCCGCGCCGGGCTCCGCCCAGATCGACGCGCCGGAAGCAGCCCAGCTGCGCGAGTATCTGCTCAAGGGGGGAATGCTCTGGACCGACGACTCGTGGGGCAGCTATCAGTGGGCGCGCTGGGAAAACGAGATCCGGAAGGTGCTGCCGGCCGCGGAGTATTCGATCATCGATCTCCCGCTCACCCACCCGCTGTTCAGCACGCAGTTCGAGGTGAAGGCGATCCCGCAGATCCCCAACATCGGATTCTTCCTCCGCTCGGGGGGACGCACATCCGAGCAGGGTGCGGACAGTGCCACACCCTATGTCAAAGCAATCCTGGAGGCAGGAACGGGCCGCGTCATGGTCATGATGACCCACAACACCGACATCGCTGATTCGTGGGAACGCGAGGGGGAAGACCCCAGCTACTTCTACACGTTCGGGCCAAGGGGCTACGCGTTCGGCATCAACGCGGTGCTGTACTCGCTGACGCACTGACGGACCTGGTGGAAGGCGGAGGACTTGACGGCCCACGGCAGGGCCGCTATCGTGCCTTTGCGCAAGACATCCCGCGCTGCGCCCCGTGCCGCCATCGGAATACGGTGTACCTCGAGTGCCGAAGCGCTCTTTACGGAGAAATGTATAGTGTCGACATCAGCCAGCGCCACCCGCACCTACAAGGTCGATCCCGCGCACTCGGAGTTCTTCTTCCAGGTCCGGCACCTTGTCACCAAGGTTCGCGGCCGCTTCTCGGATTTTGAGGGAGCGATTGAGTACAACGACGCGAATCCCGAGCAGTCCTCGGTCAGCATCACGATCAAGACGGCGAGCATCAACACCAACGTTGCCGACCGTGATACCCACCTGCGCTCCGGCGATTTTTTCGCGGCCGACGAGCACCCGACGCTGACCTTCACGAGCAGCAGGATTGCGAACAAGGGCGGCTCCAGCTTCGACGTCGTCGGCAACCTGACGATTCGAGGTACGACGAAGGAGATTCATCTACCCGTCAGCTTCCTCGGCAAGGCCACCGATCCATGGGGAGGCCAGCGCATCGGCTTCGAAGCCGAGACGACGATTAATCGAAAGGACTTCGGCCTGAACTGGAACGCGGCGCTCGAGACGGGCGGCTTCCTGGTGGGTGACGAAGTAAAGATCACGCTGTCGATCCAAGCCGTCGCGCAGTAAATAGCCAGCATATAGCCAAGGGGCGTGCCCAGGGCGGGCACGCTCCCCTCTGCTCAGCATTGTCCCTGTCTGCCCAAGCGTCCCCTAATTCTGCCCAGGCTGCTACGCTAACCCGTCATTTTTCTGACGACAAATACTGATCCGAGCGCCTCTCCGTCCCTTTGCACCTCGGCAAAACCACGGAGACACCAAGGCACGGAGAGATCCCTGGAAGTACTGACGGGTACTAGGGATTCGCGGGCAGACGTGGTCCAATAAGCGTCGAGTTATGCCTCTAGACACATACAATCGCGCCAACTGACGTCGGCAATAGAGGTCAGCCATCGATTAAGGGGGGTGGCACCCCGCGACGGTCTCGGTGGATCTGCCAGAGCCTTGATACCCCGTACGAAGTCATACATGTTGAGTCGATTCATTTTCTTGTGTCTCCTCGCATCGGCGACACCGATCTTCGCGCAGCAGCCTTACGCGCCTGGCACTCCCGAGCCGGTGTCGGAGATGGCGCGCCTCGAGCTCCCGGCCACCTTCGAGAGTGCCCCGCCCCCGGAACTGCCGGCCTCCGTATCGCGCGACACGGAAGGGCGTACGACCGTCCGGGCCATCCGCCTGCTTGCGCCTCTGCGGGTGGATGGCAACCTTGACGAGGACATCTACCGCACCGTCACGCCGATTTCCGACTATATCCAGGCGGAGCCGCAGCCGGGAGCGCCGGCGACGGAGAAAACCGAGGCGTGGATCTCGTTCGACGAGGAGAACATCTACGTGTCGGTGCGGGCGTCGGAGAGCCAGCCGGAGCGGATGATCGTCAACGAGATGCGGCGCGACAGCTCCAGCGTCTGGCAGAACGAGAACTTCCAGTTTTCGTTCGACACGTTCTACGACCGTCGCAATAGCGTGATGTTCCAGTTCAACCCCATCGGCGGACGCATGGACGGTCAGGTGACGAACGAGAGCTCGTTGAACACCGACTGGAATCCCATTTGGAGGCTCTCCGTCCACCGCGTGGAGGGGGGCTGGACGGCCGAAGCCGCCGTGCCGTTCAAGTCGTTGCGCTTCAAGCCTGGCCAGACGCAGATCTGGGGCTTTCAGGCGCGCCGCATCAATCGCTGGAAGAACGAAACTTCGTACCTCACCAATCTCCCGCCAGGGTCTTCCCTGAACGGCTATACGCGTGTTTCGCGCTATGCGACGATGGTGGGCCTGGAGGTACCGTCGGGCTCGCGCGCGCTCGATCTCAAGCCGTACGTCACATCGAACTCCACGACCGACCTGACAGCCACACCGGCCGTGCGCAACAGAATCGGGAAGGACTTCGGTTTCGACGCGAAGTACGGTGTGACGCAGAACCTGACGGCGGACTTCACCTACAACACCGATTTCGCGCAGGTCGAAGCCGATGAGCAGCAGGTCAACCTCACGCGATTCAATCTCTTTTTTCCTGAGAAGCGCGAGTTCTTCCTCGAGAACCAGGGGTTGTTCAATTTCGCCGTGTCGGGAGGCGGCAACTTCAACAATCTTCAGAACGACACCCCCTCGCTCTTTTACAGCCGCAGCATCGGCCTCGACGGAGGGCGGCAGGTGCCCCTCGACGTGGGCGGGCGCATGAGCGGGCGCGTGGGGGCTTACAGCGTTGGCCTGATGAACATCCAGTCGGGAGAGGTCAATGCGCTGGGCATTCCGTCGGCAAACTTCGGTGTGGCCCGCATCAAACGCGACATCCTTCGCCGAAGCTCGGTGGGCCTGCTCTACACACGGCGCGCCCCCCAGGGGCAGGGTGCGGGCGAGACGTACGGAGTGGACGGCTCCTTGGCGTTTTTCCAGAATCTCTATATCAACACCTATTGGGCAAGGGCACATACGCCCGGCGTCAACACCGACGATACGAGCTACCGAGGCCAGTTGAACTACAACGGCGACCGGTACGCCATGCAGATCGAACGGCTCGCGGTGGGAGACAACTTCACACCACAGATGGGTTTCGTTCGACGGGACAACTTCACCAAGGACCGCGTCTTCTTGCGGTTCAGCCCCCGGCCGAAGCGAATGAAGGCCGTTCGCAAGTTCACGTACCTGGTGTCGGCGAACTACTTCGAGAACGGCGCCGGGCAGAAGGAGTCGCTCGAGCGGAACTTCGAGTTCTCCGCCGAGTTCCAGACGAGCGACAAGATTCAGTTCCAGTGGGAACCGAACTTCGAGCTGCTGACGGCACCGTTCGAGATCGCCAAGGGTGTCACCATCCCACAAGGGGGGTATGACATCGGGACATTCACCGCACAGCTCCAGATCGGGCAGCAGCGCATGGCATCCGGCACCTGGTCGCTCGAGACCGGCTCCTTCTACGGCGGTACTCGCACGGCGCTGGCCTACACGACCGGCCGCGTGAAAATGGGTCAGCACCTCGCTGTCGAGCCCGGCCTCTCGATCAACCGCGTGGCGCTTCCGTGGGGAGACTTCACCGCACAGCTCATCAGCGCGCGGACGACCTACGCGGTCACGCCGCTGATGTTCGTGAGCAGCCTCATGCAGTACAACTCCAGTAATAACTCCCTGAGTACCAACGTGCGCCTGCGCTGGGAGTACCAGCCGGGAAGCGAGCTGTTCGTCGTCTATGACGATTCCAGGGACACGCTCCGGCCTGGCCTGCCAGGCCTGCAGAATCGGGCCATCGTCTTCAAGATCAACCGATTGTTCCGCTTCTGACCGCGGCGATGCGGCGAACGGCCCTGTTGCTCACCGCCCTCGGCCTGGCGACCACGGCCCTCGCGCAGGAGGCCCTTCCCTCATTCGTCGGCCCACCCCCGCCGCAACTCCCGGCGACGGTCTCGCGCGATGCCGAGGGGCGCGTCACCGTCCGCGCCGTGCGACTGACCGCGCCGCTCAAGGTCGATGGCACCCTCGACGAGGAGATCTACCGAACCATCACGCCGATCTCCGATTTCGTGCAGACCGAGCCGCGGCCTGGCGCCGCCGCGACCGAGAAGACCGAAGCCTGGATCTCGTTCGACGACCGGAACGTGTATGTCTCGGTGCGTGCATCCGAAAGCCAGCCGGAGAAGATGATCGTCAACGAGATGCGGCGCGACGGGGGCAGCGTCGTCCAGAACGAGAACTTCGGTTTCGCACTGGACACCTTCTACGACCACCGCAACAGTTTTCTCTTCAGCTTCAACCCGATCGGCGGACGGCAGGACGGCCAGAACAGCAACGAGGGACAGTTCAACATCGACTGGAATGGAATCTGGACGCTGTCGGTGCACCGCGTCGAGGGGGGCTGGACGGGTGAAGCCGCTGTGCCCTTCAAGTCGCTGCGCTATCGACCCGGTCGCGGCCAGGTGTGGGGAATCCAGCTGCGACGGATCAGTCGATGGAAGAATGAGCTCTCGTTTCTGACTCCCGTGCCGAACGGATCGGGTGTCACCGGCCTGACGCGCACCTCGGCCAGCGCCACGCTGGTCGGCATCGAAGTGCCCGCCCGCTCCGGGGTGCCGCTGGAACTGAAGCCGTACGTCACGTCGAGCGTCACGACCGACCGCACGTCGACGCCCGCAGTCCGGAATGCCGTCGGCAAGGATTTCGGCCTCGACGCCAAGTACAGCCTCACGCAGAATCTCACCGCCGACTTCACCTACAACACCGACTTCGCCCAGGTCGAAGCCGACGAGCAGCAGGTGAACCTGTCGCGCTTCAGCCTCTTCTTCCCGGAGAAGCGTGACTTCTTCCTCGAGAATCAGGGTGTGTTCAACTTCGGAGGTGCGGGCAGCAGCGCCAACACGAACGCCAACGGCAACGGCATCGGCACCAACAGCGGCGGCGACATGCCGATCCTGTTCTACAGCCGTCGCATCGGGCTCGACCAGGGTCGTCAGGTGCCAATCCAGATGGGCGGTCGGCTCACGGGACGCGAGGGGCCGTTCAGCATCGGCGTGATCGACGTACAAAGCGACGAAGTCGAGGCGACCCGGTTGCCGGGTGCCAATTTCGCCGTCGCCCGCCTGAAGAGGGACATCCTCCGCCGCAGCGCCGTGGGGGCTGTCATGACGCGCCGCTCGAACACGGTGAACGGTCCGGGAGGCGAGGCAGATACGTTTGGTGTCGATGGCACGTTCTCGTTCTTCCAGAACCTCGGTTTCAACACGTACTGGGCGCGCACCAAGACGCCGGGGCTTCATGGTGACGACACGAGCTACAGAGCGCAGATGAACTACAACGCGGATCGCTACGGGGCACAGCTCGAACGGCTGACCGTCGGCGACAATTTCTTGCCCGCCGTCGGGTTCGTCCGCCGCGACAACATGCGCAAGGACTACGCGTTCTTCCGCTTCAACCCACGACCGGCGCGCACGCATATGAGGGCGGTGCGCCGGTTCGGCTACGAGGGCTCGCTGACCTACATCGAGAACAGCGCCGGCCACAAGGAGTCGCGAGCGGCCTACGGCGAGTTCAACGTGGACTTCATGAGCAGCGAACGAATCGAGATCTCGCATTCGGACGGGTATGAGTTCGTCCCGGCCGCGTTCGCTATCTCACGCGGAGTCACGATTCCGGCCGGCGGCTACGATGTGGACACGTTTCGCGCGCAGCTCACCGTGGGTCAGCAGCGGAAGGCGTCCGGCAGTTGGTTCGTCGAGAGGGGGCCGTTCTACGGTGGTCACCGGACGGCTGTCGGCTACAGCGGCGCGCGGGTGAAGCTGAATCCGCACCTGGCCTTCGAGCCTGGCTTCTCGGTGAACCGGGTGCGGCTCCCCCTTGGCGACTTCACCACAACGCTCCTCAGCACACGGGGTACGTACACGATCGCGCCGCAGGCTTTCATCAGCAGCCTCGTGCAGTACAACTCGAGCAATGCCACACTCAGCGCCAACATCCGACTCAGATGGGAGTACCAGCCTGGCAGCGAGTTGTTCGTGGTGTATAGCGAAGGGCGAGACACGCTCGGCGGCGGCACGCCAGAACTTCAAAGCCGGGCCCTCGTCATCAAGATCAACCGGCTGTTCCGGTTCTGAACGCCTCGGAGGCGCAGAGGCAACTGCTTCTTAGGCGGTCTTACAGGGGGACGGGCTCCACTTGGCGCCGTCCGCCTCCCTCTTGAAGTGCGAGCTCGTCACGAAATCCTGGGTCAGATACTTCGGGTCGTGCACGATCGTCGTGACGACGAGCCACTCGTCTCCATTGGGCGCCTGGAAGCGGTCGTAGTACTCCGTGACCTGAGCGTCTTCACTGTACGGCACGCCGTTCTTGCGAAGCCAACCCGGACGAAGCATGGTCGTCGTCGCCTTCAGGGTTCCACCCGGGATCACCGGCCCTCGGGGGACACCAACCGGACGCTCCCACTCGGCCGCTGAATGCCCCTGCAGCGAGCGCTCCGCGGGCGCCGGCCCAGGAGAGAACTTCATGCGGCGGGTCTGTTGACCGGCGTCGGTCTCGACCTTGAGCGTGTTGTCGTTCTCCCAGGTGATGTGCACGCGGGTTGGTATGCGCATCAGCGCGGCGGCGCCATAGGCCTCACACTGGCCGTCCATGGTGGGCTGCCAGGTGTCGGCCTGCTTGGACCCCTCGGGGTTGAGAGGCACGCTGGCATAGTCACCCTTGGGCGGCGTCACCATGCGCCATCGCCAGTCCTCGTTGACCACCGACACCCAGTAGCCGGTCAGGTCGATGGGCGCGGCCGCCCACGGGGAAAGGGGTGGCGCCCCAGGCGCGCCGCCGCGACCCTGCGCGGCCTGACCACTCGACGTGTACACCGTCAGCACCAGGGCCGCCGTACCGACGAGCGCGGTGGCCGTGCGTCCCCGCAGTCCGTAGCTCATGACCATCCTCCAACCATCAGAGAGCGGGAATCTTATTGCCGTTGTCCGACAAAGTCCATTGGGCATTGAGGATACAGCCCGCCGCCGCGCGCCCGGGCCGCACGTTCGGTCTTGAAGATCTCGCTCAACAGGACGTCCGTACCCCGCCGCAATTGAATCTCCGGGCCGGCGCAGCATCGCAACAACACGCAGATCACCTCCGGGTCGGCGGAATCCTGCCAGAGGAGTTCGTATTGTGAGGTGTAGGGGCACCGCTGACAGGCCATATGGTGAACAGAGGGCGCTACAAGAAAGAGAGCCTTTCGGAGCCGGTTGCCCTAGAGGAGCATGATGAGTCTGGCACTCGCCGCGACGCCGAGCCACGCAACGATCGAGAGAAGCCCGACGAGCTTCGGCAGCGCGCCTTGAACCTCGTCGGTTTGGGTCATGCCGCGCCGCACGGTCATCGTGAAGATGCACGCGGCGGCGAGGAGGTACATCTTGAACCAGAAAATCCGGTTCGGATACTGCAGCGTGGCCGTGGACATCAACGCCGGGATACCGGTGAGAACCAGTCCGAGGAAGCCGCCGACCAGCCACGGCTGCGCGTCACGGGCAATCTCCCGCACGGGGCGTCCCGTCAAGCCGGCGCCCATCAGACGCAGGTCCACGATCAGCAGCGCGCCGATGAACGTCACCATGCACAACAGGTGTATGAGGTTGACAATCGGCCCGATGAGCGGTGAGGCGCTATAGACACCGACTGATTCCATCCACTGGAAGAACGGCTCAAGCACCTGCGTCCATTCCTATTCGTAGGTCAGCCACTCGTACGCCACGAGCCGACCGGTCACGAGCACCCCGGCCCACAGCACGAGCGACACGGTGCCGGCGACCCTCGCGGCCTTGCTGTCCCATGCGGCTTCGGACCCGTGCGTGATGAAGTGGATCGCCATGGCATTGAGCCCCGAGAGGCCCATCAGCCCCATCTTGATCCAGAAGTACAGCTTGCCCTGGTAACGCAGCGGGTCGCTCCAGAACAGGAGCCCGCCACTGATGCAGACCAACCCGAAGCCAAACATCTGCCAGGGGAAGAGGCGCTGCTGAATCTCCGCGGGACGCGTGCCGAGGTTGGCCACGCCGACCAGTCGAAGATCCATCATGATGATGAGCCCGAAGAACAGGCACATGCTGACGACGTGGAGCGTCAGCAGGACAGTGAAACCGTACTGGGCATCCCGGAGATACAGCGTTCCCGGCAGGTTGGCGTCGAGCCACTCGAATGCCTCGCGGAAAGGGAGCATCAGAGAAACGTCCGCGGGCCATTGGAGAGCAACGCCCGCGTCACTGCGGGAGGCACCGGTCCTGCGGACCGGTGCGCTTCTCGCGGTAGACATCATGGCAGTTCGAACAAGCCATCGTCATCTTGTCGGCCGCTTCGAGCACCATGTCCTGATTCTTGGCCTTGCCGGCGGCGGCAGCCGCCATCCCCGCGTCGCGAAGCTCCTGAACGAACTTCGACCAGTCGGCACGCGCCAGAGGCACGGGCTTGCCATTCGAGCAGACGCGCCCTGGAATAGTCAGCAGATTTGCCGACTCGGCAATGGCCAGGCCGGCGTTCTCGACCGCGGTCCAGCCGCCGTACGCGCTCGTCAGCGGATTCGGAGACGTGGCCGGGTCGGCGTCAGGCTTGATCGTCGAAGGATCGGTATCTTGTGCGGCATAAATGACATTCGAGCTCGGAAACAGTATGCCCCGCATGACCTGGAGCAGCGTGCCGTGCACGCGGGCGGCGGCGCGTGGTGCTGCCGGCGCTGGTGCTTGAGCAGAAACACCGACGGCCACGGCCGAGGCGCACGCGGCAACGAAGAACAAAGAAAGCATGACACGCCGAACTCGCATCAGCACACCCTCCGTGCGGGCAAGCCTATGGCAAACAGTCGGGATGTCGCAACTGAACAGTTCCTGAATTTTCGGTCATGCCTGACCAGCATGTGCCTTGGCGGTTCTCGCCTGCAGGTCGCGCAGCACACTGAGCTCCCGCTGAGTTGGAGGAGCGGTTGTCTCGAGCGCGGGAGCCATCTTGAGTGCCCATCCGGTGGCCACGGTCACCGCCTCGGCCGTAATGCCGGGGTGGACGCTCGTCAACGTGAGCTCCTTCGTCACCGGATCCGGGGTCATGATCCCGAGGTCCGTGATGACGGCCACTGGTCCCTTGCCCGGAAGCCGCAGCTTCGCTCGCGCGTCGCCACCGTCGAGGTGGCCGGCCGAGGTGACGAAATCGAGCTTCTCCACGAACGCGCGCCTGTTCTGGCGCAAGGTGATCAGCACTTCCTTGCAGGACGCGGCGATCTCAGGGGCACCGCCGGCGCCAGGCAGGCGCGTCGAGGGTTTGTGGTAATCGCCAATGACCGTCGTGTTGATATTGGCGAACCGGTCGATCTGGGCTGCGCCGAGGAAGCCGAGGTCGATGCGACCTCCCTGCAGCCAGTAGGCGAACATCTCGGGCACGGCGACGACCGCGTCGGCGGTCTCGGCCAGCTCGCCGTCGCCAATCGACAGCGGCAGCACGTTCGGCTTGGTGCCAATCGTGCCCGACTCGTAGATGAGGACCGTGTCGGGTGCGTGGGTTAGCCGCGCCAGGTTTGCCGCGGCACTTGGCAGCCCAATCCCGACAAACAGCGTGGCGCCATTGCGCACCATGCGGGCGGCCGCGATCGTCATCATCTCATCCGCGGTGTACGGCTGCTCAGGCATGCTTCGGGGCCTCCTTGCCGACGCTCTCGATGCTGCGCCGGAACTCGGCAAAGTCTTTCGTGGCACGCACGTGGCGGTCGATCCACGCCGTGAACGTCTCGCGTTCACGGGCGATGCCGTCCCACTTCTTGTAGAAGGCGTTGTTTCGCGCGTAGTAGCCAAGCGCGTACGACGGGAACGCACCGCCCTTCACCTGGCACACGGCGCCGATCACCCAGTGCGGGAGGACAACCGGATTCGGCACGTTGGCCGGCGCCTCCAACGTGTCCACGATTTCCTCGACGGTCACGATGGCCCGCTTCGACGCGAGCACGACTTCCTTCTGTACGCCCGTCACGCCCCAGAGCAGCACGTTGCCCTTCCGATCCGCTTTCTGCGCGTGAATCACGCCGACGTCGGGTCGAATCGCCGGCAGCGCCGCCAGCCGTTCGCCGGTGAAGGGGCAGTCGATGAACTTGATGTTGGCGTTGTACTTGGGAAGGTCGCTCCCAAGGTAGCCGCGAAGCAGGCCGAACGGCAGCCCCGAAGCGCCCGCGGCATACGCCGTGGCCATGCCGGCATGGGCGTGCTCGTCGAGGATGAGCGGCGCCGGCCAGTCCTTCTCGACGGCATCGCGCAGGCGGTGCAGCGAACCGATGCCAGGGTTGCCACCCCACGAAAAGATCAGTTTCCTCGCGCAGCCGGCGCCAATCAGCTGGTCGTAGATGACATCCGGCGTCATCCGGACCAGCGTTAAATCACGACGTCCTTGCCGAATGATTTCGTGGCCGGCGGCAAACGGAATAAGGTGTGTGAACCCCTCGAGAGCGACGATGTCTCCGTCCCGAACGAATTCTCGAATCGCCTGTTTGAGCTCGACGATGACAGCCAAAACGTGGCCGATCGTACTCTATTTCCAGGTCACCTCCATCCCGAAGAAGTGCATGAACACCTCGCGGTTCGGACGGTTCATGGCGTTCGGCTGCGGGCTCCTGATGTAGAAATCGATCTGCTGCGCCGCCGGATTCACCTCACCAGCCGGTGATTGTTTGTTCGCCAAGGGGTAGTTCACGCGCAGCGTCCGCCGGTCGCGGATACCTTGCGTGACCATGAAGTGCATCTCGTAGTTCTCATAGAGCGGGCGCCCGTTGAGTGTTGCGTGACCGAATCCCCAGCCGGCGAGGTAGACGAATGTCTTCGGCCAGTTGTTGTCGCCGCAGCCAGAATCGGTCCCGTGCTCGTGTAGATAGGCGACGATGCCGCCGTTCTGACATGGGTTGAACTCGCTGAACCGATCGATCGCCAGGACAAGATCTCCCTCCGGAATCCTCAGCTTCGCCTCGAACGTGCCGGTGTTCTGGAGCTCGTTGACATCGAGCTCGACCGAGCCGATAGCCGGCTTTACGGTCGTCGCGGCGTTGTCCATGTGATCCCATCCGGCGGGATCGTTGAGACCGCCGACCATATAGACGCGGTTTGCCGACACGACGAAATGCCCGTCGTAGAGGTCGTGCTGTTCAGGCGCGTACATCGTGACCATCGCCTGTGGCTGTTGCCGCGGGTTGGGTCCAGGCGCCGCGGTCTGCTGCGCAAGCGCGACCACCGCCAGCAGGCTGCACACCACCAATATTGCGTATCGCATGAGACGCTCCTTCTCGAAGCGGTCGCCGCGCCGCCTTCTTGCCGCGAATGACGCAGCGGCCCCTAGTTGCCCGGGGCTGGCGCGATGCCCGCGCCGCGCGCGCCACCGGGATCGCCGCGGCGAACTCCTGGGCCGCCAGGTCTGGCTCCCGGCCCAGGTCCGCCAGGACCTCGAGCCGCACCGCCGGCTCGTCCTGGTCCGCCGAGGCGTGACTGGGTCGCTGCGGCCGCCTCGGGCTCATTCACAAGGGCTTCGGCATCCACATCCTGCTCCCACCGGGCGAGCATGGGTCTCAAACGCTGGGCGACGTCCTGGCGTTGATTCGCGAGTTCGTTCCGCTCTCCCGGATCCAGCCGCAGGTTGAAGACTTCAACGTGATTCGCATCCACGACGAGCTTCCAGTCACCACTACGAATCGCTTTCATCGTCCGGTTGCCGACATTCGTGCGCCAATAGAGTGTGCGCTCGACTTCCGGTGCGCGCCCTTCGAGAATCGGGAGCAGGTTCATGCCCTCGTAACGCGCGTTGGCGGCGAGCGTTGAGCCGGTCGCCGCCACGATCGATGCGCTCAGGTCCATCGTGATCCCCACCTGATCGGACACCCGTCCCGGAGCAATGCGGCCGGGCCATCGCAGCAG
The DNA here is from genome assembly GCA_021731165.1 of Acidobacteriota bacterium. Lineage (GTDB taxonomy): Bacteria > Acidobacteriota > Vicinamibacteria > Vicinamibacterales > UBA2999 > JAKFXY01. The sequence continues at coordinate 34,691 of JAKFXY010000055.1, forward strand.
CGCGGGCACACGGATACCACCTTCCCAGACCGTCCACTTCCGGTTGAAGAACGGCTTGTTGCTCGAGAGCCATTCCCCACCGTTGTCGTTTGTAAAAATCACGAGCGTCTCGTTCGCAAGGCCTAATCTGTCGAGCGTGCGAAGAATCTGTCCGACACCCTGATCGACCGACTCGACCATCGCGGCGTAATCGGCGCGAGTGGCCGTGCCTGGGTCGTGAGGCATCTGGTGCGCTCCTGTTCCAGGTGCAGGCGAGCGCTTCGACGGCACCTGATAGGGCCAGTGCGGGCTGTTATAGGCGACGTCGATGAAGAACGGTCGCCGCGCGGCGGCGTTTTGTTCGATGAAGCGCACAGACCGCTCGGTAATGAGGTCGGTCATGTAGCCATCTTGCTGGATCGACGTTTCGTTTTCCCACAAGTCGTACTGATCGGGACCGCGGTTGTGATGCCAGTAGTCGATGTGGCTGCCCATCAGTCCGAAAAAATACTCAAAGCCGTGCAACCGCGGGCTCACGGTCCGACCCAGGTGCCACTTTCCGACGAGCGCCGTCGCGTACCCGTCGTTCTTGAGCACCTGCGGCAACGAGTTGCCGGTCACCTTGAGCCCCCGAGTATCGGCATTGGCGAAGACGTTCTCGACGACGTAGCGCTGCTGATAGCGGCCGGAGACGAGGCCCGCGCGTGTCGGGCTGCAGAGCACGCCATTCGAGTAGAAGTCGGTCAGGCGGACGCCGTCACGTCCGAGGCTGTCGATGTTGGGGGTCCTGATGTCGGTGGCGCCGTAGCTGCTCAGGTCGCCGTACCCCATGTCGTCGCTCATGATGAGCACGACGTTGGGCCGCCCACGGCCAGGCTGGCCCTGCGGCTGCTGGACCGATCCCGCCGTAACGGCGACGACCATCAGAATCAGAGTCCACGCACTCGTACGGCGCATAGCCACCTCGGAAGCGCCATTATGCGCCGCGCCAGAGACGCATCCCAACAGGAATCTCGGCCGTGGACGGCTCGAGCTGTTCACGATGGGCGTGGGCCACTACGGGGCGGGATGACGTCGGGAAAGGCGCCTCCCTCGGCGACGCGACCGCCGGTGAGACGGAGCCGCGAGCCGCACGCCGACCCGCTGGCTACAGCTGATGCCGCGAGGGCCGCACCGAGAGAAACAGTCCGAAGCCCGGCGCTACGCGCCCGCCGTACCGTGGTGCCAGCAAGGCGGGGACGATGGCCGTCGTGACTGTCGCGCCGATGCCGGACTGCAGTCCATTCCACGGCCTCAGGTTCCGCACGTAGCCCGCCTCGAGCTTCCCGACGGTGAAGACCTGGGCGATGTACTCATGGACGTGCAGGTCGTGCGCCGACTTGCCGACGACCTCGACCCGGCCGAACCATGTGTCCTTCTCACGCACGCGCGCGCTCTCAAGGAGCGCGCCGTGAGTGACCTGTGGGACAACGCCGCCGGGCACGATCGTCTCCTGGGAGTTGAGACCGTAGGCCAGCGTCGTGGCCCAGACACCCTCCGCCTCCAACGGCCGGTGATACGACGCCGACGCGGTGGCCCGCGCCACGCTTGTTCGCGGCTGCGCGCCGATGCCACCCTCCGCCTCGTGCAGGCGGCCAGCCGAGACCTGCATGACGAGGCGACTGCTTTGAGCAACCGACAGGCGTCCTGCCACCGAATCGAGCGGCGCCAGATCGAAGCCTGCCCGCCGGTCATCGGGTTCGCGGCCATTGAACGCCGAGCCCTCGGCTTTCCATCGGCGCCCGTAGACGCCCGCCGTGACCACGCCGAAGGAGATATGGGTCGCGTCCAGCCAATGGTGCGCAATCGGGGCAATCGGGTTCGCAAAGGCAGAGAGCCTGTGGGGAAATGCCACCGGACCGAGAGCCGGCTCTCCCGCCGGACCGCCATAGAGCTGCCAGCGCAGCGTGTCCGTCAGCCGCCGATCGTAGGCCGCAGCCACCTCCATGAACAGATCGTGCGGGTGCTGTCGATCGTGAAGCGTGTCCCCGTCGCAGATTTCACCCGTCGTCAATAGCGCCGGATAGCCGCACCCGCGGATCGTCCATGGCTCCAGGCTGACCATCGTTCGCAGGGTCAGGCGCCCTCCCGCCGTGGGGCGCGCAGCCATGCCCATGATCCAGTTGATGCTGCCGGCCTGATGCCCGCGCCGGTGAATCTCGCCGGATTCGAAGAGGAACTGCGCGAAGGCCTGCCCATGCGCCATCAGATCCCAGCCGCGGAGCTGACGATGAAACCCGTAGGTCGGTGTCTCATCGGGCAGCCACGACGTACCGGACGCATCGCGGGGAGACGGCTCAGCACCCACGACGTCGTGAACGTGAGTCTCTTGATCTGGAGTGGGAAGCTGCCGGGCCAACCCTTCGGACCAGACACCGAGGACGAAGGACAGCGCGAGCAGGGAGAACGACGTGGGCGTCACTTGACTCGTGGCTTCAGCGACCTGATATCAGCCGGAAGGCGTACCGCTACTGAAACATCTTGTTCTTCACCGGAGCGCCGGTCCTGAACTCGTGCGAGACGTTGTAGAACCCGGCAGTCGTCAGCGTGACGGTAATTTCCGTGTCTTCGGTGTTCTCCCAGAACCAGCCGTGAATGCCCGGGAAAGGCGCCGTCAGGGTACCCGATGCCTGGCTGCCCTGCCCCTTTTCATAGCTCTGGGCGTACCCGCGGGGTGCACCATCCGGCTCCGCGTGAATCTCGTAATTCACCTTGCCGGTCGTCGTCCACGAGTAGAGAAGCGATTCGCCCTTGTCGAGCCGGTACTTGTATTCCATCCCCTCGTTCGGCCCGACCGTGAACTCCACGGTTTCCTGGCGAAAGCTCCGGTCCTGCGGCACGATGATAGGTGCCTGGCCGGCGGTCCCAGTCGCCGCCTCAGTGGTTAACGCGTCGATCTGCTGACCCGTCACACCAAGTTCCAGGAGCCCGAGCTTCGCACCCGTACCGAGGGGATCGACGCCGTACTCGGCCGGGAGGACGAAGATCACAAGTACCAGTCCAGCGGCGAGCAGGGCAGCTCCGGCCGCAACGGCGAGGCCTGTCCCGGCTTCCGTGACCTGGTCACCGCTGGCGGTGGTCATCAGGGCCTTGTCAGGACGTAGCCCGAGAGCTGGTAGCCCACCAGCAAGAAGCCGCAGGTCATGACAACGGCGTTGGCGGCGAATGCATGGCGCAGGAATCCGCTCCGCGTGCGCCAGTAGGTCAGCGCGATAAGTATCGCGGTGAGGGCGAGGACCTGCCCGATCTCCACGCCGACGTTGAAGCTCACGATGTTGGCCACGAGACCGTTCTGAGACAGCGCGAACTCCTGAAGCTTCGTCGCCAGGCCGAACCCATGGAACAAGCCGAACACGAGCACCGCCACCCGGGTGTTCGGCTGCACGCCGAACACCACCTTGAACCCGTTCATGTTCTCGAAGGCTTTGTAGACGACGGAGAAGCCGATGACGGCATCGACGAGGTACGGGTTGGCGCGCACGCCTCCGAGCACGCCGACCAGAAGCGTCAGGCTGTGCCCGATGGTGAACAGGCTGACGTACTGGACGACATCCTTCAGCTTGTAGAGAAAGAAGATGACGCCCACCAGGAACAGGAGGTGGTCGTAGCCGGTCACCATGTGCTTGGCGCCCAGATACATGAGTGGCCCGATGGCTCTCCCCTGCAGCCCCTGCAGGAACACGGCGTCCTTGCCGGTCACGCCATGGGCGCCGAGCGCTTCCGCGCAGGCGAGGAGGAGCACGGCCGTCAACGCGGCATGAGTGAGTCGGCGATTCATTGGCGTTGGTACTTCTGATGGCAGTTGTCGCATGATGTGTTCAGGTTGGATCCGGCGTTCAGGACAGCGTCGGCGTCCTTCTTCTCGGTGGCTTTGAGGACTTCCGTGCCCGCCGCCATCATCTCCCGCGTCATCGTCACCCAGTCGCCGCGGTCCACGGCACGGTCGCCGATAAGCAGTAGATTGCCGGCTTCGACGAGCGCCGCGGCCGTGTTGCCGAGCGTCGCCCACTCCTCGTCATTCTTCGGAGCGATCGTTTCAATTCCCTTGGCCGTGACACTCGAACCGACGGCGTTGTACACCGCGTTGGCCCCAGGCGAAACGATGCTGCCCATGATCTGCTTGACGCTCGCAACGGGCGTCAGGGCCGGGGCGTCCGCGGGTGCGGCGTCTCTCGAGGGACGAGCGCCAATCACCACGAACCCGATGCCACAGACAAAAAGCGCCACGCTGACAACGAACAGCCAGTGCACGGCCCGCATACGAGCACCTTATCCTATCGAACCGTCTGTTGAAACCGTGCGGTTCCGCGGCCGGATGGGCCTTCCCATTCCAGGCTGATCTGCCAGCCGCCAGCCATGCCGAGGTCGGTTGCCACGGCGTATCGGCCAGGCGTGTCGGTTTGCCGGACATCCACGACGCCGAACATCGGCGCCATCCCAGCCATTGGCATCGTCGCCACGGCGCGCACGATGCCGACATCCTTCAGCGCGCCATCCGCCCCTCGGAACTCGAGCACGACGGCGTCCTTGCCCTGCTGAACAGCTTCGTCACTCGACAGGAGCACGATATCGAGCGTTCCCGCCTTGACCCTCTGCAGTTCGGTCGGGGTCGCTGTTCCCTTCTCGCCGCCGCACGCGATCGCGACGATCGCCGCCAACGCCACCATCCAACGCCATCCATGCTTGAGACTCACACCCGGATCCTCCGTTGCCGTCGCCGTTGCCAGTACTGCCGGATGTCTTCGCCAATCACGAAGAGACAGGGGGTCATGAAGAGCACGTGCAGCGTGGAGGTGACCATCCCGCCAATGCTCGGCGCCGCGATTGGCTTCATGATCTCCATGCCTGGTCCCGATGACAGCGGAATCAGCGACAGCGACAGCACGATTGTCGCGACGGTCATGAGCTTGGGCCGCAGCCGCGCGGTCGACCCCTGCACGACCGCGTCGAGAAACGACTGGTCGGCGGCTTTGTGCTCCAGCGCCTCGCGAATGAAGATCACCATGATGATGCCGGTCTGCACCGCCACCGCGAACACGGAAATGTACCCGATGATGACGGCGGTCGTCATCGCGTACCCGAGCGCCCACTGCAGGAACACTCCGC
>JAKFXY010000030.1 GCA_021731165.1 Acidobacteriota bacterium
GTCGCGTCCATGACCTTGAGCTGCCGCTCGAGCACCTGGAGGTAGGAGATCGATGGGTACTTCGTCGCCTGGGGGTCGAGCATCGGGTCGGCGGTATAAATGCCGTCGACCTTGGTTCCCTTCAGAATGACCTCGGCCTTGATTTCCATCGCCCGCAATGCCGCAGCCGTGTCGGTCGTGAAATATGGGTTGCCGGTGCCGGCGGCGAAGATGACGACGCGTCCCTTTTCGAGGTGCCGGATGGCGCGGCGCCGGATAAAGGGTTCAGCCACCGCGCGCATTTCAATGGCCGTGACAACTCGGGTCGTGACATTGATCTGCTCGAGCGCGTCCTGCAGCGCCAGGGCGTTGATGACGGTGGCCAGCATGCCCATGTAGTCGGCAGTGGCGCGGTCCATGCCGCGTGCGCTGGCCACCAGGCCGCGGAAGATGTTGCCGCCGCCGATGACGATCGCGGTCTCGACACCGAGCGCCCGGATGTCGCCGACGTCGCGCGCGATACGCGTGGCCACCACCGGGTCCACCCCGAACTGCTGGTCGCCCATCAGGGCCTCACCAGAGAGTTTTAGGAGTACGCGTTTGTAGACGGGGGTGGTAGAGGACACGGCTATTCGACTCCCTCGCCGACCCTGAATCGGACAAACCGGCCAATCTGAATATTCTCGCCGGTCTTCGCGGTGGCCTGTGCAAGGAGCTGGCCGATGGACACGCTGCCGTCACGGATGGACGGCTGGTCGAGCAACACGAACTGAGAGTAAAAGCTGCCGAGCTTGCCCTCGACGATCTTGTCAAGCACCGCAGCCGGCTTGCCAGAGTTCTCCATCTGCGCGCGATAGATGCCTCTTTCTCGCTCAATCGCCTCGGCAGGTACGTCCTCGCGCCGCACCCAGCTCGGGTTGGCAGCGGCGATGTGCATCGCCACCTCCTTCAGCAGGTTCTGGAAGTCATCGGTGCGCGCCACGAAGTCGGACTCGCAATTGAGCTCCACGAGCACACCGATCTTACCGCCCATGTGAAGGTAACTGCCGATGAGACCCTGGGCCGTCGTGCGGCCCGCGCGCTTGGCGGCTTGTGCCAGCCCCCGCTTGCGCAGCAGGGTCACCGCCTCGTCAATGTTGCCATTGGCCTCGGTGAGCGCCGCCTTACACTCCATCATGCCGACGCCGGTCTTCTCGCGGAGCTGCTTTACCTGATCTGCCGTAATCGTGCCCATCGCCTCGTAACTCCGTTGATGAACCTCGAGCCTCACGAGTGCCGCAAGCTGTTCGAGCGTAGTCTCTTGCGTTTCGTGAACGTCGTGGTGAAATCCGTACAAAAAAAGCGCCGGCCCGCGAGCCGGCGCCTGAATTCTTTCGCCCTGTCCTACGCTCCGGCGGCGGTCGGGGTTGGGGTCGGGACTGCAGCCACCTCGCGGCGCTGCGGCTGCACGGCGCGTCTGAGGCGGGCGGCGGCGTCTGCCGCGGCGGCCTCCTCGGCACGAGCGGCATCCTCCTCGGCGATGCGCGATTCGCGCATGCCGCGGCCGCCGAGGACCGCTTCGGCGATTTTCGAGGCGAACAGGCGAATTGCCCTGAGGGCGTCGTCGTTCCCAGGAATCACGTGGTCCACTTCGTCGGGATCGCAGTTGGTGTCCACGACGCCGATGACCGGGATCTTGAGCTTGCGCGCCTCGTCAACCGCGATCTTCTCCTTGCGGGTGTCAATCACGAAGATCGCGTCTGGCAGACGCGACATCGTGCGAATGCCCTCGAGATTCTTGAGGAGCTTACGCTTCTCCTTTTCGTTGCGCGCGATTTCCTTCTTGGAGAGCGTTTCGTAGCGGCCGTCGGTGACCATCGCTTCGAGGTCACGAAGCCGTCCCAGGCTGCGCTGGATCGTGGCAAAGTTGGTGAGAAGTCCGCCGAGCCACCGCTGGTTGATATAGAACATCCCACAGCGCTGAGCTTCCTCGGCGATGACGTCCTGGGCCTGCCGCTTGGTCGCGACGAAGAGGAGCGTTCTGCCGTCCGCGGCGAGGTTGGTCACAAACTGCTCGGCGTCGCGGAACTTCTTCACCGTCTGGTTGAGATCGATGATGTAGATCCCGTTCCGCTCACCGAAGATGTACTCTTTCATCTTCGGGTTCCACCGCTTCGTCTGGTGGCCGAAGTGAACCCCCGCCTCCAGCAGATCCTTCATCGCAATCCCGGACAAGCTCCCTCCCTTCGACCTGTTTAACGTTTACTGAACTGGAACCGCTTGCGCGCACCGGCCAGCCCGTATTTCTTACGTTCCTTGATGCGCGAATCCGACGTCAGCAGCCCGTCTTTCTTGAGGGCTTTGCGGAGTTCGGCATTGAACGACACGAGCGCGCGCGAGATGCCGAGCCGGATCGCGCCAGCCTGGCCGTTGACGCCGCCTCCGGCCACGGTAGCGAGGACATCGAACTTGTCGCCGGTCTCTGTGAGGAGCAGCGGTCGGCGCACCGTCGTACGCAGCGAATCGGTTGGAAAGAAATTCTCGAATTCGCGGTGGTTGACGGTGATGGCGCCGGTGCCGGGGCGGAGGAACACGCGGGCGGCGGACGTCTTGCGTCGGCCCGTGGCGTAGTATTCGATGCTGGCCAAGTTCTATGCGACCTCGATTGTCTTTGGCTGCTGGGCAGCGTGCGGATGTTCGGGCCCCGCGTACACCTTCAACTTCCGGTACATCGCGTCACCCATCTTCGTCTTCGGCAGCATGCCCCTGACGGCTTCCTCCAGCAGTCGGGTTGGCTGGCGCTTGCGGACATCCACGGCGCGCTCCTCGCGCAACCCACCTTCGTATCCGCTGTGCCGACGATAGAGTTTCTGATCTTCCTTGCGGCCGGTCAGCTTGACCTGAGCCACGTTCACGATGACCACGTGGTCACCGGTATCGATGAATGGGGTGTACACCGCCTTGTGCTTGCCCTGCAGAAGCCGGGCCGCCAAGGTTGACACACGACCCAATACCTGACCGCTGGCGTCGATGACATGCCACCGGCCGTCCGCGCTCTTGGCGCTCGCCACGAACGTACGCATGAATTAAGGGAGTCCTTACGCGGGTCTCGCGCCCCTCGCCGGGGGACATCCACAGCACGAGACATGAGTTACAGCCGCAAACCCTGATGATACGGACGGTTGTCAGCCTTGTCAAGGATTCTGGGCGTTTAGAGCCCCCCCCTGTGATGCCCGTCAGCCTTCGTTCCGATAACAAACCCGTCAGCAGTGCCAGCACGTCCGTGGTGGGCCCCATCGGAGTGTGATGGCGTGCACGGGTTTTACGGATGTGCACGACGTTGGCAGGGAGCGGAGGAAATCGGCTGTGTTTGGTAAACCGAAGGCGGTCGTAGGGCTCGACATCGGGTCGAGCGCCGTAAAGGCCGTGGAGCTCAAACCGGCGGGCAAAGGGTACCGAGTCGTGGCCTGTGGCAGCGAGCCGGTGCCGCAAGACGCGATCGTGGACGGCGCGATCATCGACGCCACGGCGGTATCAAACGCGATTCGCCGTTTGTTTGCCGGCCAGGCCTTCAAACCCAAGGAAGTCTGTGCGTCCCTCTCGGGCAACGCCGTCATCGTCAAGAAGATCACGCTGCCCGTGATGACCGAGGCGGAGCTCGACGAGTCCATCTACTGGGAAGCGGAACAGTACATCCCGTTCGATATCCAGGACGTGAACCTCGACTACGAAATCCTCGATCCCGGCACCGGCCCCGATTCGCGCGGGAGCATGGACGTGCTGTTGGTCGCGGCCAAGAAGGACAAGATCGGCGACTACACGAGCGTGATCGTGCAGGCCGGGCGGACGCCTGTCATCGTGGACGTGGACGCATTCGCCCTGCAGAACGCCCTCGAGGTCAACTACGGCCTCGAACCAGGCCGTGTCGTCGTGCTGCTGAATGCCGGGGCCAGCGCCATCAATATCAACATCATTCAGGGCACTCAGTCGGTGTTCACGCGCGACATCTCCATGGGCGGCAACGCCTATACCGAAGCGGTGCAGAAGGAGCTCGACCTGACGTTTGAGTCGGCCGAGCAGCTCAAGAAGGGGACTCCCGTGGACGGCGCCACCTATGAGGAGGCGCAGCCGATCCTGCACGCGGTCACGGAGAATGTGCTGCTCGAGATTCAGAAGACGTTCGATTTCTTCAAGGCGACGGCCGGGTCCGATCAGATCGACCGAATCATGCTGAGCGGCGGAGCGTCGCGGGTCGACCGCTTCCGCGAGATGTTGCAGGAGCGATTCAACGCGCCGGTCGAAGATTTTGATCCGTTCCGAACCGTAACCTGGGATCCACGCAAGCTGAGTGGTAATCCGGCCGAGACGGCGGCGACCGCCGCGGTGGCCGTTGGCCTCGCGTTGCGGCGGGTGGGCGAGAAATGATCCGCGTCAACCTCCTGGGACGCGAGGGTCGGAAGAAGAAGGTCGGGGCCACCCTCAATGCCGGCCAGAGGCTGACGGTCGCGTGCAGCCTGGTGCTCGTCGCCGCCGCCGGGGGGATCGGCTGGTGGTACTACTCCCTGGACCAGGCTTCCGCACGGGTGGACGCGGACCTTGCCGAGGCTCAGCAGCAATTGGCGCAGCTCCAGCCTGTTCTGATACAGCTGCAGCGATCCCAGCAACGACAGCAGGCGCTCCAGCAGCGAGTGGCCCTGATCGAGCAGCTCCGAGTGGGGCAGAGCCTGCCTGTTCAGCTTCTCGATCATGTCAGCAAGAGTCTGCCCGAGATGCTCTGGCTGACACAGATGAACCAGGTCAACAGCGAGGTGACCATCGAGGGACGGAGCACCACGCTGATCTCGCTCTCCGACTTCGTAGGCAACCTTGGGACCTCGGCGCTGCTTCAGAAGCCGATCGAGATCGTGACAAGCCAAGTTGAAAGCGCCCCTGCCACGGCCACGTCGGGGCAGGCCTCGGCACCGGCGGTGGACGTGATCCGGTTCGTCGTGAAAGCGCAGCTCGCCCCGTCGAGTCGTCAGAATTCGGCGGCTGCGCCGGGCCAGCCCGGCAGCCCCACTGCACAGCCCGCGCCCGGAGGGGCGCGTTAGAGCGGCCCTCGGGCCGCTCCGATTAACGGACATGGCAATGAATCTCAGCCTCAGCAAGCTGCCGTGGCACAGTCAGGTCGGTGCCTTCGTGGTGCTGGCGGCGGCCGCTGCCGGTGTCTTTTGGAATTACTACGCCAGCCCCAGACAGGCTGACATCGATCAGCGTCTCGAGCAGCTCGCGCAGATGCGAAGGCAGATCGATGACGGACGTCGAAATGCGAGTCGCCTGCCAGAGCTCCAACGCGAGGTGGCAGCACGGGAAGGGGAGCTGGACCGTTTGAAGGAACGGCTGCCCGAGGAAAAGGATGTCGCGAATCTGTTGCGGCGCATCCAGGGGCTGGCCACGCAGTCCAGTCTGACGATTCGCGGCTTCACGCCTCAGGCGGTGGCGCAGCGGCAGCTATACGCGGAGTGGCCGATCGGCCTGCAACTCGAGGGGACGTACCACAACCTGGGCAACTTCCTCGAGCGAGTGAGCAAGTTCGACCGGATCATCAACGTCACGAAGATCAGCATCAGGGCGAAGGAAGCACAGACAGACAGCGACACGATCACGGCGGAGTGCACCGCGACGACGTTCGTGATGGCCGACTCGACGACAGGCGCGCCTGGTGCGCGCGGAGCAGGGGCCGCGCCCCCGCGGGCGGAGTGACGCGATGAAGATCCTGGCGACACGCGGGCTGTGGCAGTGCCCGGCTCTCCTGCTGGCGATGGCGGCGGTAGCGGCGGCGCAGACGCCCGCACCTGCCGCGCAAGCGCCGACACAGCAGACGGCGGCGGCGGCGTCCCCAGCGCCTGGCGATGCCGCGGCGGGACAGGCTCCAGCGGCTGTTGGCTTCTCATACGACCCCGCAGATCGGCGCGATCCGTTTGTCAGTCTGCTTCGGCGAGGCTCGGAAACCGAACCGCGGGCCGCGGGAGCACGCCCACCCGGCCTGCCCGGCCTCGAAACGTCGGAAATCACGCTCAAGGGCACCGTGGCCGGACGTACCGGCTATGTCGCGATAGTGCAGGGCTCCGACAACAAGACCTACATCGTGCGGGAGGGCGAGCGGCTGCTCGACGGCACGGTGCGGGCCATCACCCAGAACGCCATAGTGATCGTGCAGCAGGTCAACGATCCGCTCTCGCTCGAGAAGCAACGCGAGGTGCGGAAGTTGCTGCGTCAGACCGAAGAGGCCAAGCAATGACGGTTCGTTCCAGACCAGCTATTCTGTCCGCCCTGATGGCGCTCGGCGTCACCGTCTCGCTCATGGCGAGCGGGGCTGGTACGGACGCGGCGCACCTGAAAGTGATCGGTTCGCGCGTCGATGACCGCATAGGGGTCATCACGATCGAGGCATCCGATCCGGTGCCGTACGTCACGTCGCAGCCCGATCCACGGACCTTCGTCGTGGAACTCCGCGACGTCTTCGCGCTGGGCTTTGCCGACAACTTCAAGGCCGACCCTCGCAATCCGGTATCAAACGTCGAGGTGGAGAGTAGCCGGGCGGATGACGGTGCGATGGTCGCGCGTGTGCGCATGACGCTGGCGCAGCCGATGCGACCGCGTGTCCGCAGCGCGCGCAACGTTATTTACGTAGAGGCCGATCGCCTCGATCGCAGCGGCGCTTCCGGCCTCATCAGTGGAGTGGGACCGGCCAGCGCGATCCGGGATCTGCGCGTGACGAGACGCGGGGATGCCACGGCGATCACTCTGCTCGGCACCGGCCGGCTGGTGGCGAGCGGAATCGAGGAGAGCAAGGACGGCCCGCCTCGGTTGTATATCTACCTTCCGAATGTCACGTCTGCCCTGCCGACCACGACCCCGGTGGATCGGGGACCGGTCGAGCGCGTGCGCATCGGCATCGATGCCCGCTCGCCGCTCGTCACTCGGGTGGCGATGGATCTCTCACGGCGTGCAGCCTACCGCGTGGAGCCGTCTCAGGACGGCCAGGATCTGACGGTCGTCTTCGACGAGCCGGTTCAGGATGCGATGGCGGCGCTCACCAATCCGAGTCTGACGAAGGTCGGCAGTCGAACCGTTGCGCTTTCGCCGGCGCAGGGGCCGGTCCCGGCGCCGCGGGCGCCACCTGTCCTCGCGGCGGCCCAGGCGCAGGCGCCCGCTCCGGTGCTCCAAGCACAGGCACCACCAACCCAGGTCGCACCTGCGCAGCCGGCCCCCGGAGCGTCGCCGCGCTTCACCGGGTTTCCCGTGAGTCTCGACTTCCAGGGAGCCGACCTCAGGGCGGTCCTGCGAACCTTCGCCGAGATCAGCAGCCTCAACGTGGTCATCGACCAGACGATTCAGGGCACCGTTGACGTATCGCTGCGCGATGTGCCCTGGGACCAGGCCCTCGACATCATTCTGCGCGCCAACAAGCTGGGATACGCCGTCGACGGCAACATCGTGCGTGTGGTGCCGCTCACCGTGCTGGCCGACGAGGAAGCCCAGCGTGTGAAGCTCGCCGACGCGCAGGCACTGTCCGGCGATCTCCAGATCCTGACGCTCTCTCTCAGCTATGCGAAGGCGGAAGACCTGCGGCCGCTCCTGACCACGACCGTGCTCTCGTCGCGCGGCTCGATCCAGACGGATACGCGGACGAACACGATCATCGTCAACGACCTGGCCGACCGGCTGCAGAAGGCCAGAAATCTCATCGCGACACTCGACTCCCCACAGCCGCAAGTGGAGATCGAGGCGCGCATCGTGCAGACCACTCGCGAGTTCGCCAGGACGGTGGGTGTGCAATGGGGCTACAACGGCCGGGCGAACGCCGCCATCGGTAACACGCTGCCGCTCGCGTTTCCGAACAACGGGAGCATCAACGGTCGCGCGCTCGAGGGGGGGAACACGGCGGTGAACCTTGGCGCCAACGCGGCGACCTCTGCGATAGGCGTCGCGCTCGGCTCCATCAACGGCGCGCTCAATCTGGACGTGGCGCTCTCGGCACTCGAGAAGTCCGGGCAAGGTCGCATTCTTTCGACGCCGCGCGTATCGACGCAGAACAACGTCGCTGCGGAAATTACGCAGGGCGTGCAGATCCCGATCCAGACGGTGGCGAACAACACCGTGACGGTGACATTCAAAGACGCCGCGCTGACGCTCAAGGTGACTCCACAGATCACCGCCGCCAACACGGTGATCATGCAGATTGCGGTTGAAAACGCGACCGCCGACAACGCCAACAAGGTGAACGGCATTCCGCCGATCAACACACAGCGCGCCATTACTCAGGTGCTGGTCGGCGACGGTGAGACGACGGTGATTGGGGGGATCTATGTCAGCGAGGACACCTCGAAACAGGATCGGACGCCTGGTCTCTATCGGCTGCCGCTGCTCGGCTGGCTGTTCAAGCGTGACGACATCACGGACGCGAGCCGCGAGTTGTTGATTTTCATCACGCCGAAGATATTCAAACTCTAGGAGTGACGACCGTGAGATCGAAGCTGACGCTTGGAATGTTCGCCAGCCTGACGCTGTCGGTGCTTGCCTCCGGATGCGGCGAGTACGTGGAGCAAGGGCGCTCGCCCGCGCGCGTGGTCATCGGCGTGCTCGAAGCGGCCTCTGGCGCGAAGCCGGCTGAGTTTGGCGGCGTGCTCAACTCGGATGTCGTCACCAACATCTCGAAGACCGTCAATAGCGTGCAGGTCTTGGTGCCGACGATCTTTGGCGACCTGGCCCGGGTGAGCATGACGTTGGTACTACGGGATCAAGGGCAGGGTACCACCGTCAACACACCGAGCGCGTTGAACCAAGTGACGTTCACTCGCTACCGTGTGACGTACCGGCGCGCGGATGGCCGGAACACTCCAGGAGTGGACGTTCCGTACGCCTTCGACTCCGCAACGACGTTCACGGTTCCGGCGACCGGGATCGCCACTGCGAACATAGAGCTGGTTCGACACACTGCCAAAGAGGAAGCGCCGCTGGCGGCCCTGGCCAGCAATGCCACGATCATCTCGACGATCGCGGACATCTCGTTCTATGGCCGCGACCTTGCCGGCAATGACGTCACCGTAACGGGCTCGATCGGGATCTTTTTTGGCAACTTCGGCGACCCCAATTAGGACTGGGATTATGTACAGCAGGCTCTCTAGCACCTACGTCGTCCGCCTGGCCGCGCTCGTTTGTGTCGCGGTGGCCGCCGCCGGCTGCACGATCGACAAACAGGGAGCGCCGAGTCTCACGGGCCCTTCCGAGTTCGCGCAGTCGGTCACGCTCAAGGCCACTCCAGATCGCCTTGTGCAGGACGGCCAGTCACTTTCCACGGTGACCGCGCAGCTCAAAGGTCCGGACGGCGTCCCCAGGGCTGGCGTCGTTGTGCAGTTCGTGGCGAGGGCGTCGGACGGGACCGAGATCACGCTGACCGGTGCCTCCGGGATGACGGACGCCGCCGGCAATGTCACGACCGGTGTCATTGCGCCGTCTGCGCCTCAGTTTCAGCCGTCTACGCCAGTGACAATTTCAGTTCAGGCCACGCCGGTCGGCCTCGAGTTCGCCGACGCCGGCGCGGCGACGAGACAGGTGACGCTCACCTTGGTACCGCCCGCCGGGACGCCGCCGCCGAACGGTCTGCCGGTGGCGGAGTTCACATTCCTGCCGGCGGCTCCGACGCCGGGCGTCACAGTGACCTTCGACGCATCGACCAGCACTGACGAAGGGGTGTCGTGTAACACGGCCTGTAGTTACGCGTGGACGTTCGGCGACGGGACCACCGGCACCGGGCTGTTCGCGACGCGCGCATACTCCTCGTCTGGCACCTACACGGTGACCTTGACGGTGACCGACGCACGGGGCGGTGTGTCGAAGGCGAAGGCCAAGCCGGTGACAGTGGGGTTGCCGACAGCACCCGCGGCCGGCACGATCACGTTCAGCCCGACGCCGGTGGCGGTCAATGCCGTGACCAACTTCGACGCCGGTGGCGCCACGGTCGGCCTCGGTGCGAGCATCGTGAGCTACACGTGGACGTGGGGCGATGGCGTCTCCGAGACGACGACTGGCCCGCAGGCACAGCACGCGTTCGGCGCCGCAGGCGTCTACACGGTGCGCGTGACGGTTCTCGACAGCCTGGGTCGAACCGCAACGGCGACGGTCTCAGTGACCGTCGTCTAGACGGGACGACTGACCGACGACGCTCTCGAAGAGCAATCATGGCGCCGGGTCCGCGAGGATCCGGCGCTCTCTTTCTTGATCTCCACATGAATCTTCCGCCGTCGGCCGTGCTTGGTGCGCGCCATGCGCGCGTACGGCAGGTGCTCGATGCGCTCGGCCTCGACGCGCTCATCGTTACCAACGCGTCCAACATCCGGTATCTGACGAGTCATACTGGAACGTCCGGTGTCGCTGTTCTCACGCGCGAAGCGGTGCATCTCGTGGTCGATTTCCGCTACGAGGAGGCCGTGCGCGGGCTCCAGTCGTCTGACGCCGCCTGTCCCGGTCTGCGCACCTGGCCTGTTCCGGGCAGCTACGAAGGGGCGGTTCTGACCTGCCTCTCGGAGATCGCCGTGTCAGCCGTGGGGTTCGAGGCCGCGCACGTCAGCGTGGCGCGTCACGCGTGGTGGCGCGACACGATCGCGGCGCGGGCATTGGGGATTTCGCTCCGTTCCACGGGCAGCATCGTGGAGCGTCTGCGGGTGATCAAAGACACCTGGGAGCTGGTCGCCTTGAGAGAATCGGCTTCGCGGTTGACCGCGGTTGCCGGGACGGTGCTGGGGGCTATTCGATTGGGGACGACTGAACGGGAAGTCGCCGGTGTTCTCGAAGGGGCCATACGGCAGGCCGGTTACGAGCGTCTGGCCTTCGACACGATCGTCGCTTCAGGGCCGCATTCCGCCCTGCCGCACTATCGCACGGGTGACCGGAGATTCGCCAGCGGCGATTTCGTCGTGCTGGACTTCGGCGGCATCTTGGATGGATACTGCAGCGATTTGACCCGCACAGTGTGCATCGGGCCGCCATCGGGGGAGGCTCGCCGGGTTTACTCGGCCGTTCAGGATGCCCAGCGTGCCGCCATCGCGGCGGTTCGGCCCGGCATCGACGCGTCCGCTGTGGACGCGGCCGCGCGCTGTGTCTTGGACGCGCGCGGGCTGGGAGAGGCATTCGGGCATGGGACCGGGCATGGTCTCGGGCTCGATGTCCATGAAGACCCGCGAATCACCAGGCACCGCCCCGGCATCGCGCCAGGCGAGACAATCCCCTCTCTACTTCTCGAGGCCGGCATGGTGTTTACGATCGAGCCGGGCGCGTACCTCGCCGGCTGGGGTGGTGTACGGATCGAAGACGATGTGCTGGTGACGGAGGAGGGCTATGAGGTCCTCACCTCGGTCCCGCGCGAGTTGCTGTCCCTCTAGTTCGTGGATTCATGGATTTCGACGAGATCAAGCAGATTCTCGAAATGATGCGCGAGCACGAACTCGTGGAGTTCGAGCTCGAACGCGAAGACTTCAAGGTGCGGTTGCGCAAGGCCGCGGGCGGAACGTGGGCGGCTTCGGGACCGCCCTCGCATCAGGGCTACGTCCCTCAGGCGTTCGCGCCTCCCCCCGTCCCGCCTGCGACCGCCGCCGTGCCGGTGCTGACTGTCGCGGACGAGGACGTGGAGTTCGCGGTGGTGAAGTCGCCGATCGTCGGCACGTTCTACAGATCACCCGAGCCCGGCGCCAAGCCCTTTGCGGACGTTGGAGAGACGGTCAAGAAGGGACAGGTGCTGTGCATCATCGAGGCGATGAAGCTGATGAACGAGATTAATGCCGACGTCGATGGCGAGGTGGTGAAGGTCTACGTGGAGAGCGGCCAGGCCGTGCAGTACGGCGAGCGCCTGTTCGCGATCAAACCCAGCTGATGTTCAAGAAGATACTCATCGCCAATCGTGGGGAGATCGCGCTTCGGGTGATCGTCGCGTGCCGCGAGCTCGGAATCAAGACGGTAGCCGTCTACTCAGAGGCGGACGAGAATTCTCTGCACGTGCGCTTCGCGGATGAGGATGTCTGCATCGGACCACCCCGCAGCACCGACAGCTATCTCAGCGTCCCCGCGATTATCAGCGCGGCGGAGATCACCGGCGCCGACGCCATCCATCCTGGATACGGATTCCTGTCCGAGAGCGCGTACCTGGCCGAGGTCTGCGAAGCGTGTCACATCCGCTTCATCGGGCCAGACCCAAGCGTCATCAAGCTGATGGGCGACAAGGCGCGTGCACGCCGCGCGATGAAGAAGGCGGGGCTTCCGATGCTGCCGGGCAGCGAGGGCATCATCGAGAGCGAAGAGAAGGCGCTCAAGATCGCGAAGGATATCGGCTACCCCGTCATCATCAAGGCGGTCGCCGGCGGCGGCGGACGCGGGATGCGTATCGTGAGGACCGCGGCGGACCTGGGGCATGCATTCCGAACGGCGCAGCGCGAGGCCGAGGCGGCCTTCGGCGTTGGCGATGTCTACGTCGAGAAGTATCTCGAGAATCCGCGTCACATCGAGTTTCAGGTGCTCGGCGATCATCACGGTAACGTCGTGCACTTAGGCGAGCGCGAATGTTCGATTCAGCGCCGTCACCAGAAGCTGGTTGAGGAATCGCCTTCGCCGGCGCTGACCGAGAAGATTCGGCGAAAGATGGGGAGTCTGGTCGTTGATGCCGCGCGGGCGGTTCAGTACACCAACGCCGGGACCTTTGAATTCCTGATGGATCCAGAAGGAAAGTTCTACTTCATGGAGGCGAACACGCGCCTTCAGGTGGAGCATCCCGTCACGGAATGGGTGACGGGCCTGGACATCGTCAAGGAGCAGATCCGGATTGCGGCTGGCGAACGGCTTTCCTTCAGGCAGAGCGAGGTCACCTTCACCGGGCACTCGATCGAGTGCCGGATCAACGCCGAGGACCCTGAAACGTTTGCCCCGTCTCCGGGCATCATTCATGCCTTCAGTGTGCCTGGCGGTCCCGGCGTTCGTGTCGATACCTTCGCGCACTCCGAGTGTACGGTTTCGCCGTACTACGATTCGATGATTGCCAAGATCATCGTGCACGGGCGCGACCGGCAGGAAGCCATCGCGCGCATGCGCAGGACCCTCGAGATGACGGTCGTGGATGGCATCAAGACCAACGTCCCGATGCATCTGAAGATTCTGGCCGAGGCGGACTTTCACGCCGGCCGCCTGAGCACGGCATTCATGGACCGGTTCGCTGCCAAGCCCAAGGCCGGGAGGTTGGCCGAAACGGCCTAGCCTGTTCTTAGCTCCTTGTTCCGGGCTCCAGATGCGGTTCCCGGTTCTGGCTCCCGAACTTGAACATAGAACCTGGAACATGCAACCCGGCACCAGGACCCTTCCCCGCCTCCATGCCATTGTCGATGTTGATGCCGCCGCACGCGCAGGGTGGCGGCCGTATGACCTCGCCATGGCATTGCTCGACGGCGGCGCAACCCTTCTCCAGGTCAGGGCGAAGCAGTTAGCCTCCGCTCCATTCCTCGAACTCTGCGATCGTGTTCTCAGCCTCGCGCATCCATACGGTGCCGCGGTGATTGTCAATGACCGCGCGGACCTGGCGTTGATGTCCGGTGCCGCAGGCGTGCACGTTGGGCAGGACGATCTGCCTCCACGAAAGGCGCGGGATCTCCTCGGCCCTGGGGCGATCGTGGGCTACTCGACGCACACGCTTCGGCAGATCGAACAGTCGCTGGTGGAACCGGTCACATATGTAGCCGTCGGTCCCGTGTTCCACACGGCGACCAAGGACACCGGCCACCACGCCGTGGGCCTCGCGCTCGTCTCCGAGGCGGCCCGGCTCGTGCACCCGAACCCCGTTGTGGCAATCGGCGGCATCACGCTCGAGACCGCCGCGCAAGTCATCGCCGCGGGCGCGGCATCGGTCGCGGTCATCGGCGACGTTCTTGTCGGCGGAGATCCTGCCTCGCGCGTGAGGGCCTACCTCCGGGCGCTCACGTGAGGTGCGCAACCCCTCAAGGGTGAACCGACGACGAACCGCTATCCGCCATCATTCACCACCACCCACCACCTGCCTACATCGCGTATAGTCCCATGCGAGATACTGAGGAGGGAATCGTGGCTGGCTCACTGTTTCGGACCAAGTCAATCGACCGACTTCTTGCGGATTCACAGGTAACCGGTGAGCACGCGCTGAAGCGGACGCTCGGGGCCACGTCGCTCGTAGCTCTCGGCATCGGAGGCATCATCGGCGCGGGTATCTTTGTCCGCACGGCCGCTGCCATCGCCGAACGCTCCGGCCCGTCGGTCACACTGGCTTTCATTGTCGCCGGGATCGGCTGCGCGTTTGCGGGGCTCTGCTATGCGGAGTTCGCCTCGATGATCCCGGTTGCGGGGAGTGCGTACACGTACTCGTACGCGACCATGGGTGAGTTCGTCGCGTGGATCATCGGCTGGGATCTCGTGCTGGAGTACGCCGTCGGCGCCGCCACCGTGGCCATCGCGTGGAGCGAATACTTCAACCGGGTGCTCGAGTTCGTCGGTCTGCAGATCCCGTATCAATGGCGTCACTCGCCGTTCGAGACGATGGACGGCGTCCAGGGGATCATGAACCTCCCCGCGGTCTTCATCCTCGCGCTTCTTTCCGGCTTGCTGATCCGTGGGACTCGCGAGTCGGCGTTCGTCAACAACCTGATCGTCGTCACGAAGGTCGCGATCGTGCTGATGGTGATCGGATTCGGATGGAGCTTCATCAATCCGGCCAATCACACGCCGTTGATCCCTGCCGCGACGACGTACACGACGCCGGAGGGTGTCGTCCATGCCTACGGTGGGATCATGGGCATCCTGGGCGCGGCCGGGGTTGTGTTCTTCGCGTTCATCGGGTTCGATGCCGTCTCGACGGCAGCGCAGGAAACGAAGAATCCTGGCCGCGACATGCCGATCGGCATCCTCGGGTCACTCGTCGTCTGCACCGTGCTCTACATCCTGTTCTCATACGTACTGAGCGGTGTCGCGACGGTCGAGGATTTCCGCACGGTCGGTCGGGAGGCGTCGGTTGCCTTTGCGATCGAGAAATACATGATCGGTTACCAATGGCTGGCGCAGCTGGTGACGGTGGCGATTCTGGCCGGCTTCTCGTCCGTGATTCTCGTGATGCTGCTGGGGCAGTCGCGAGTGTTCTATTCGATGAGTCTGGATGGGCTCGTGCCGAGGTTGTTCTCCGACGTGCACCCCCGCTTCAAGACGCCGTGGAAGTCCAACGTGGTCTTCTTCGTGTTCACGGGCCTCTTCGCTGCGTTCATTCCCGGCGATATTGTGGGCGAGATGACGAGTATCGGTACTCTGTTCGCGTTCATTCTCGTATGCATTGGCGTGTGGATCATGCGCATTCGGAGGCCCGATGTGCCGCGCGGATTCACGGTTCCGGCGCTGCCTCTCGTTGCCGTGCTCGGAGTGGTCGTGTGCGGCGCGATGATCTACGGGCTGGGGTGGACGAACTGGGTCCGCCTCGCCGTCTGGCTGGCGATCGGTCTGGTGCTCTACTTTGGCTACGGTAGACGGAACAGCCGTCTCTCGACCGGCGCGAACTAACCGCCGATGGAATACGCCGGCCTGCCGGCTCAGACGGTGCCGCGGCGAGCAGAATGGTCCTGGGCGAGAGGTCCGCGGCTGGCGATCGCGCTGTTCTCCTTCGTGATCGCCGGGGGGACACTCGGGTACGTTCTCATAGAAGACTGGGGGCCCTGGGACGCGTTCTTCATGACAGTGACCACGGTGACAACCGTCGGTTACCGTGAGGTACACCCGCTCTCCTTTGCCGGCCAGTTGTTCACGGTCGCCCTGATCCTCGGCGGGGTCGGTACGGCTTTCTACACCGCCACGCTCATCGCGACGGTCATCGTGGAGGGCGGACTGCACGGACGGTTCGAGCAGCGCCGCTTCAATCGCATGCTCGATCAGTTGAAGGACCATTTCATCCTGTGCGGCTACGGCCGCATCGGCAGCATCGTGGCCGAGGAGCTACACCGACAAGGCGTGCCCTTTATCGTGCTGGAGCGGAGCGCTGAGCGATTGAAGAGCGCGCTCGATCGTGGGTGGCTGGGCCTGGAGGCGGATGCCAGTCGCGAAGACGTACTGACGCGTGCCGGCATCGGGCGTGCGCGCGGACTTCTGGCGGCCGTTGGAACCGACGCGGAGAACGTCTATACCGTGCTGACCGCGCGTGTGATGCGACCGGACTTGTTCATCATCGCGCGGGTCGAGTCCGACGATGCGGAATCAAAGCTGCGTCGTGCAGGCGCGGATCGCGTCGTCTCACCGTACCAGATCGGCGCCAACCACATCGTGCAGACCGCATTGCGTCCAGCGGTCGTGGACTTCGTCCGCCTGGCCACGAGCTCGGAGTTTCTGGATCTGTCGATGGAACAGGTGAAGGTCGGTCACCGGTCATCGTACTCGGGCAAGAGTCTGATGGATGCCGGCATCCGCCAGAGGTTTGGCGTGATCATCATCGGGATCAAGCACGCCGGCGGCGAGATGGAGTTCAACCCGGCGCCGGAGGACGTGTTGCGGTCGGGGGACGAGTTGGTCGTGCTCGGCCGGCCGGAGAGCGTGAAGGCACTCGAGGAGGAAGCGGCCGAATGACGGCGAGACTGCTGGACGGGCTGGGTCTTGCTCGACGGATCCATGGCGAAATCAGGCCCGAGGTAGCGGCCTTCGCCGCGAAGCACGGACGCCCCCCCGGGCTGGCGATCGTCCTCGTCGGCGCCGACCCCGCCTCCGAGGTCTACGTCCGCAACAAGTTGAGGTCCGGAGCGGAGATCGGATTCCGGGCCGATCTCGAACGATTGCCGGCGTCGGCCACCACGGCCGATGTGCTCGCTCTCGTCCGGCGGCTCAATGCGAGCCCGGTGCATGACGGGGTCTTGGTGCAGTCGCCTCTGCCGAGGGCCATGGGCGACGATGCCGGGCAGCGGATCTTTGACGCGATTGTTCCGAGCAAGGACGTGGATGGCCTGACTCCCGTCAATATGGGACTTCTGGTCCAGAAGCGTGCGCAGTTCGTGGCCTGTACGCCGTCAGGTGTCGTAGAGCTGTTGGAGCGTGAGGGAATTCAGATTGCCGGTCGCCACGCCGTCGTGATTGGTCGCAGCGACATCGTCGGCAAGCCGATGGCACTGCTCCTGCTCCATCGAGACGCGACCGTGACAATCGCCCATTCACGTACGCGAAACCTCGAAGCTCTCTGTCGCCAGGCCGACATACTCGTCGCCGCCGTTGGACGCCCAGGACTCGTGACGAAGGGCTTTGTCAAGCCGGGGGCCACGGTCGTGGATGTCGGCATCAATTCGATGACCGACGAAGGGACCGTCCTGGGCTTGTTTCCGGAAGGGCACAGGCGACTGGCGCTGTTCCGGGCGAAAGGCTCGGTGCTCGTTGGCGATGTGCATCCAGAAGTCGCGGAAGTGGCCGGTGCTCTGACTCCGGTGCCAGGCGGCGTCGGACCGCTCACGATTGCCATGCTGATGCGGAACACCCTTCACGCGGCCCTCATGGCTCACGGCGCGTGATTGCATGTTCCCCGGTCGTGAATGAGGGATGTCTGAGAGTGCGGTAGTGAGACGCGTGGCACTCACCGGTGGCATCGCCACTGGGAAGAGCCATGTACGCCGGCGATTCGAGTCGCTCGGCGTATCGACCCTCGACGCAGACACGCTTGCCCGAGACGCCGTGGCGCCTGGCACGCCCGGTCTCGACGCTGTGGTCCGTCGCTTCGGCGCAGGGATCATCGATCCGGCAGGTTCGCTCGATCGCGGGAAGCTCGGCGCTCTTGTTTTTGCCGATACCGAGGCCCGCGCATCGCTCGAGGACATCATTCACCCAGTCGTGCGCCGGGCGACTGATGAGTGGTTTCGATCCCTCGACCCGAAGACGCACCCGTTCGCCATCGCCGACATCCCGCTCCTGTATGAGGTCGGTCGCGACAAGGACTTCGACGCGGTGATCGTGACCGCATGCGAGCCGGCGACACAGGTACGCCGCATTGTCGAGCGCGACGGGCTGAGCGAAGCCGCGGCGCGTCAGCGTCTCGCGGCGCAGCTGCCGATCGAAGAGAAGGTGCGCCGCGCGGACTTCGTGATCCGGACCGATGGAACGTTCGAGGAGACGGAAGCGAGGGTCAGGGACACGTTCAGCAGGTTGTTGGCGCTGCAGGGCTGAGACCTCCCACGGGGACGCGGGTCGGTGCTCTCAGACTACGGTTCCATGTCAACGGCGGTAGGGTCCTTGGCCGGTGCCATCCGTTCTTCGACGAAGGTATTCCACTCGTGACACTGCGGGCACTGCCAGAGCAGCTCGGTGCTGCGGTACCGGCAACGGGTGCAGACGTGCGGGTCCAGATAGAAGACCGCGTCCCGCGCGAGGGCGACGTAGCGCCGGACCAATTCGGGCTCGAGCGAGAGCGCCATCAGGGCCCGCCAAGCCTCCTGGTGAATCGTCAAGCCGTGGGGATTGTAGGGGAGCGCGGCGAGCAGCAGTTCGAACGCCTCGCGGTGGCGCCCTGCTGCCGCATGATGGCGTGAGAGTGCCAGGCGCGCGCGCCAATCCTGCGGATTTCTGGCGATGAGCCGCTGACAGCGCTCAACGAATCGGCCCTGGGCGCCAAGCTTCAAGTACCCTCGTTCCAGCCGCTCGAAGGCGAGATAGGCCCGGTCCGGCAGCGCCTCGGTCAATCCCTCCCACGCCTCGACGGCCGCAGGGAGGTTTCCCTGCTGTTCATGAACGTCACCCAGGTTCAGGTAGGCCGGAGCCGTGCGGCTGTCGACGTTGATCGCGTCGGCGAGAATCTTCGCCGCCGCCGCGTGATTGCCGGTTCGCTGCTGAGCGGCTCCGAGCTCATTGCGGAGGAACCCCAGAATCTGCTGATCCTCGGGGTGCCGGCCGGAATCAATCTTCGCGACACGTTCGCGCACCTGCAGCGCCTCGTTCCACTGCTGCTGCTCCTCATAGAGCTTCTGAAGGTTGACGAGCGCGTACCGGTTCTGAGCATCGAGCGCCAAGACTTCATGAAATGCTTCGATTGCCCGGTCGACGAAGCCGGCGTGCCTGAAATCGAGGCCGAGGCAGAGCAACACGTAGGCGTGCTCCATCGTGGTGAGATCGGGCCGCGGCAGCAGCGCCTGGTGGATGGAGATGGCACGCGCCACCTGCCCCTTCTCGCGGTACAGGTTGCCGAGGATCATCTGAATCTCGAGTGCGTCGGGATCGGTGCTGGCTGCCTGCGTGAGCTCGTCGATGGCCTGGTCCACCTGGCTGTCCACCAGGAAGTTCAGCCCGAGCATGTAGTGGGGTGTCTCGCGTAAGCGCCGCCGATCGACCCAGCGGCCATCCCGCAGCTTGTAACGCTCCCACCCCTTGCCCACGACCAAGCCGAGCAGGAGCGCGATGAGGGTCGCAAGGAGCGGAAGATAGGTGTCCACTAGAACATTTCGGTGCGCCAGAGGTCGTGCAGGTGCACGACGCCTTCCACCGTGTGCGCCGCATCGACGACGACAATCGCGGTGATCTTGCGCGTCTCCAGAATGTTGAGGGCCTCGGCGGCGAGCGTGGCACGCGCGATGGTGACCGGGTTGCGGGTCATCAAGTCCTGTGCCGAGCATTGGCGGATGTCGCCGCCGCCGGTCATGTAGCGCCGCAGGTCGCCGTCGGTGATGATGCCCGTGAGCCGCCGCGTTTCGTCTACCACGCACGTCATTCCGAGCCCCTTGCGCGACATCTCGTACATCACCTCGTGCATCGGTGTCGCCATGGCCACGATCGGCGCCTGCTCGCCGCCGTGCATCAGGTGCTCGACTCGCATCAACTGCTTGCCCAGCGTACCGCCCGGGTGCAGATTGGCAAAGTCCTCGGGGCGAAATCCCTTGGCTACGAGGAGCGTCATCGCTAAGGCGTCACCCAGCGCCAGCGCTGCCGTGGTGCTGGCCGTCGGGACCAGATTCAATGGACACGCTTCCTCGGAGACCCGGCAGTCGAGCGCGACATCGGCCGTCTGCGCCAGCGTGGATGTGGATTCGCCGGTTACGGCCACGAGCTTGGCGCCGAGGCGCTTGATGGTCTCCAGGAGTCGGAGCAGTTCGCCCGTTTCGCCGCTATAGGACAGCGCGAGGATGACGTCGTCACGCTGGAGGACGCCGAGATCCCCGTGGATGGCTTCCGCCGGATGGAGAAAGAATGCCGGAGTGCCCGTGCTCGAGAGCGTGGCGGCAATCTTGCGGCAAATAATTCCAGACTTGCCCATGCCCGTGACGATCACTCGGCCGCGGCAGTCGAGCAGGAGCCGGACGGCCTTCTCGAAGCGTTCGTCGAGGCGATCGACCAACGCCAGAATGGCGGCGGCTTCCGTCTGCAGGACCTTTCGGGCGAGCGCGAGATCCGGGGTCATGTGCCGGCTCCGGCCACGTCGCGCGCGGCAAGGTGGATTCGTGTCAGCTTGCGCATGAGACCTTCGAGTGCGTCAAGGCGGAGGGCGTTGGCCGCGTCACTCTTTGCCGTGGACGGGTTCTCGTGTACTTCCATGAACACCGCATCCACGCCCGCGGCCACGCCCGCGCAGGCGAGCGGCTCAATGTATTCCGGGAGGCCGGCGGTCACGCCATCGCCGGCGCCGGGCAACTGGAGGCTGTGGGTGACGTCGAACACCACCGGGTAACCAAGTTCGCGGAGCATTGGAAAAGCGCGCATGTCCACGACAAGATTGTTGTAGCCGAAGCTGACCCCGCGCTCGGTGACGATCACCGATTGGTTCCCCTCCCCCGTGATCTTCTCAATGACGTGGCGCATGTCCTTCGGCGCGAGGAACTGCCCCTTCTTTACGTTGACCGGCTTCCCAGTGCGCGCCGCCGCCACGAGCAGATCGGTCTGCCGTGAGAGGAAGGCGGGAATCTGCAGCACGTCGACCACCGCGGCGGCAGGTGCGGCGTGGGAGGGCTCATGGACATCCGTCAATACAGGAAGACCGGTGCGGGCTCGAACATCGGCGAGCGTCTTGAGCCCCGAGTCCAAACCGGGCCCTCGGAACGAGGCGCGCGACGTTCGATTCGCCTTGTCGTATGACGCTTTGAAGATCACCGACACCGCCGCGCGGGCGGCGATGTCACGGATGGCGAGCGCCATGTCCAGGGCGTGTGCGGGGCTCTCAATGACGCATGGCCCCACGATGAATGCGAGCGGATGCCCGCCGCCGATGGAGAAGGAACCGATGCTGACTGGCGTCACAGGGGACATTATAGAAGTTAGGTGGTGGACAGTAAGCAGCAGGCAGTAGACAGAAAGGGCCGCCGACCGGCCGCTTATTGCAGGCCGCCGACTGTACTACTTGCCACGCCGGCGTGGGTCATTGTACCGGTCTTGTGGCGATAGCTCGCTTCCACGAAACTCGCAAACAACGGGTGCGGCCGAAGCGGCTTTGACTGGAATTCAGGGTGGAACTGCACCGCCACATACCAGGGGTGCGATGGAATCTCCGCGATTTCCACGAACTTGCCGTCTGGGGAGCGACCGGAGACCCGCATCCCCTTCTCGAGAAGCGACGGCTCGTACAGGCAGTTGAACTCGAAGCGGTGTCGATGACGCTCGTGAACGAGCGACGCGCCGTAGATTCGTTGGGCGACCGAGCCTGGGACGAGCTCGCAGGCGTAGCGACCGAGCCGCATCGTGCCGCCCAAGTCGTCCACGCCCAGCAGGTCACGCAGCTTGTAGATCACCTTGTGCGGCGCATTCTCATCCACTTCGGTGGAGTCGGCTCCGTCGAGGCCGCATACGTTGCGGGCGAATTCGACGGTCGCCCATTGGAACCCGTAGCAGATTCCGAAAAAGGGAATGCCCCTTGTGCGGGCCACCTCAGAGGCCTTCATCATGCCGCGCGTGCCGCGCGAGCCGAAGCCGCCCGGCACAAGAATGCCGTGGGCATCGTCGAGCAGCCGCGTCCCGCCGTCCTTCTCCAGCGCCTCGGCCTCGACCCAGTTCAGCCTGACCTTTACCCGGTGATCGAAGCCCCCGTGGTACACCGCTTCGGCAAGACTCTTGTACGAGTCCTCATAGCCGGTGTATTTGCCGACGACATGGATGGACAGCTCGCCCACGGGGTTCTTGATGCGCGTGATGAGCTCCTGCCACGCTTGCGTGCGCGCCTCCGTGATGGGCAGTCCCAATTGTTTCAGGATAATCTTGTCCAGCCCCTCGGCCTTGAGCACGAGCGGGACCTCGTAAATCGTGTCGACATCCTTCGCCGTGATCACCGCCTCTTCTGCCACGTCACAGAAGAGGGAGATCTTCCTCTTGAGATCCGCGTCGAGGAAACGGTCAGTCCGGCAGAGCAGGACGTCGGGCTGGATGCCGATTGAGCGCAGGTCGCGCACGCTGTGCTGTGTCGGTTTGGTTTTCAGTTCACCGGCCGTCCCGATGAACGGCACCAGCGTAAGGTGGATGTAGAGCGTATTGTCGCGTCCGACGTCGAGTCGGAACTGGCGTATGGCCTCGAGGAACGGCATACCCTCGATGTCGCCCACCGTGCCGCCGATCTCCACGAGCACGATGTCCACGTCCCGTCCCGCGGCGCGGATGGCGTCCTTGATCTCGTTGGTGATGTGCGGGATAACCTGGACGGTGCGCCCGAGGTAGTCGCCACGGCGTTCCTTCTGAATCACTGACAGATAAATCTTGCCGGTCGTCCAATTGCTGTTGCGCGTGGCCACCATGCTGGTGAAGCGCTCATAGTGACCGAGGTCCAGGTCCGTTTCGGCGCCGTCGTCGGTGACGTATACCTCGCCATGCTGGTACGGACTCATCGTCCCCGGGTCCACATTGATATAGGGGTCGAATTTCTGGAGCGCCACCTTGTAGCCGTGGTCCTCGAGGAGCCGGCCGATCGAGGCGGCTGCGAGACCCTTGCCGAGCGACGACACAACGCCGCCTGTCACGAAGATGTACTTCACCGGTCGTCCATCAGGTCGCTGCGTCATGCCGCCTCACGTGCGCTCGACCACCGCGAGGTGGCGGACGCGTTCCAGATCTTCAGGGGTGTCCACGCCGATGGAGTCGTGCGGAGTAATGGCCGCACGAATTCGGAAGCCGTGCTCGAGAGCTCGCAATTGTTCGAGCGACTCCGCGGTCTCGAGCGGGGTCTGCGACAGCCGCGCGAATGTCAGCAGAAAGGTCCTTCGAAACACGTAAATCCCGAAATGCTTGAAAACGGGGACAGGGGAGTGGGGAGCGAGGCGAGGGAACGGCCCTCCTGCCCTGTTGTGCGGAATTGGGGCGCGTGAAAAATAGAGCGCATTCCCCTCGCGATCCATGACCAGCTTCACGACGCTCGGGTTGTGGTAGTCGGCCGGATCCGAGATAGGCCGGCACACCGTTGCCATTTCGAGCGTGGGGTCGTTCTCGAGTGGATCGATTGCGGCGCGAATCGTCTCAGGCTCGATGAGCGGCTCGTCGCCCTGCACATTGACGACGATCGCACAGCTGAGGTCGGCTGCCACCTCCGCGATACGATCCGTGCCAGTACGGTGATCCCCGCGGGTCATCCTGGCGACCCCGCCGAAGCCCTCGACGGCCGCGGCAATCCGCGCGTCGTCGGTGGCAACGACAACCGCGTCTACGCCGCGGGTGGCGGCGGTTCTGCGGTAGACGTGCTCAATCATCGGTCGGCCGCCGATGTCAGCGAGCATCTTTCCGGGGAGCCTGGTTGACTCGAAACGAGCGGGTATGAGGGCGACGATCTGGGGAGGGGGTGCCGCGAGTTTGAAAGGATTCCTGAACGTTTCAGGGGGCACGGCGAATCATAGCACGGCCCTCCTCTAAAGCTTTGAGCCCGATCGACCGAATGTTAAGATGAGCATGGTTCCTGCGATGACTTGGAAGTCAACGGCCGTTGTGTCTGGTGCCACGGTACTAGCGACGTGGCTTGCATCTGTTCCGCCGAATCGTGGGCCAGAGGATGCGGCCATGCCGACGCGTGCCGCGGCGCCCGCGGCTGGCGTGGTGTCGGATATCGAACAGCAGGCGGCGCGCCTTCACGTGAACGTGCGGCAGGAAATGGAGTACCGCGAACCATCGCGCAATCTGTTTCGTTTCTCGGCGGGAGCGTCGGCCTTCGGTGCATCCGCTCGTCCATCTGCGCGGGTTCGCGCCGCAGCGCCAGCAACTCTCTTGCCCGAGCCTGTCGCTATTCGGCTTTCCGGCGTGGCCTCGGAAAAGGTGGGAGAGCTCGAGCAGCGAACCGCCATCCTGAGTACACCTGGTGGCGTCGTGCTTGCCCACGAGGGCGATGACGTGGCAGGCCACTTCAAGGTGGGCGAGATTGGCGAGGATACCGTCGATCTGATTCGCCTCGAAGACGGCATCGTGCTCCGGCTCGAAGCACGCTAGTACGCCGGTTCGCTACACGCGAACGAGCCTCGCTTCCCGCACGCCCCGTATCTTCCGAATCTCCTCGAGCACCGCTTCGGGAATCGCCGCCGTTTCATCGACATTCACCACGCCAACCGCGCGATCGCCGTTGCGACCGAGTGCGAAGTTCGCGATGTTCACGTCGTGTCGGCCAAGAAGCGTGCCGACCTGGCCGATAACCCCAGGTTGGTCGGTGTTGCAGATAACGATCATCGCGCCATCGAGCGGCGCGTCAATCGCGATGCCGTCGACGAGCACAAGTCTGGGCCCAGCACCTTCAAAGACAGCGCCCTCAGCCCACCGTTCGCCGTCGGCGGCCTGCAGCTTGACCGACAGGAGATTGGTAAAGTTTCTCGGCCGGCTGCTCCGTGATTCCACTACTTCGAGCCCACGGTCGGCGGCGACGCTCCTGGCGTTGACCGGAGTGACGCCCGTCGACAGGATGGACCTGAAGACCCCCACGAGCACCCCGCTGATGATCATGTCGTTGCGCCCATCGGCAAGCCCGCCGTAGTAACGGACCCCCAATCCCTGCGCGCGCTTCTCGTTCATCTGCGCGACGAATGCGCCGAGTCGCTCGGCAAGGTCAATATAGGGCTGCAGCCGGGCGAACTCCTCCGCTGAGACCGACGGAAAATTGACGGCATTGCGAATCACGCCATCACGGAGGAAGTCGCGCAGCGCGGCAACTGTTTCTAGTCCCACGAGTTCCTGGCCTTCGCGAGTAGAAGCGGCGATGTGGGGCGAGGCGACCACCTGCGGCAGCATCTGCAGCCGGTGGTCAACGGTGGGTTCCTTGTCGAACACATCGAGGGCAGCGCCGCCGACGTGTCCGGATTCAATGGCGTCGGCAAGCGCCTTCTCGTCAACAAGATCGCCGCGCGCCGTGTTGATGATACGGATACCTTTCTTTGCCTTCGCCAACCGATCGGCGTTGACGATATGCCGCGTGTTGGCGTTCGAGGGCATGTGCAGGGAAACGTAGTCGGCGCGAGCGAAGACATCGTCAAGCGCGACAAGCTCGACGCCGAGGTCGTTGGCCACCTGCAACGAGATAAAGGGGTCGTGCGCCACTATCCGCATTCCGAACGCAGCGGCTCGGCGCGCCACCTCCTGTCCGATGCGGCCCAGGCCCGCAAGTCCAAGCGTCTTGTCCCGGATCTCTTCGCCCAGGAATTTCTTCTTCTCCCAGCGTCCTTGCTTCATCGCCGCATCCGCGCCTGGGATGTGCCGGGCAAGGGAAAGGATCTGGCCCATGGCGAGCTCGGCCACGCTGATGCTATTAGCACCTGGCGCGTTCATCACCACGATGCCGCGGGCGCTCGCGGCGGCGACATCCACGTTGTCCACTCCGGTGCCGGCGCGCGCGATGGCGCGGAGCTTTGGGGCAGCGTCGATCAACGCTTTCGTGACCTTGGTGGCGCTGCGGACGACGATCGCATCCGCGTCGGTCATGTCGACCGCGAGTTGGTCAGGTGCCCGGCCGGCACGGGCGTCAACTTCCCAGCCAGCCGCGCGCAACAGCTCTAGGGCGGAAGCAGGGAGGTCGTCAGCAACGACAATTTTCAAGGGCGTTCCGGAAAGTTAGGTCCGAGCGGTGCGGACGTCGATGATTAAATGCCGAGGCGGTCGGCGTACCACTGCCTGCAAGTATAATCCGCGATCGTGTTCGGGCCACCACGGTACACAATGGTATGTAAGGACGCCATAGAGGCGTAGATCACACAGCACAAGTCCGCTCGAGTTCCTGACACGTTGTCCTCGGTGGATACTGCGATTCGGTGGCGTCTCGCAGCGGTGTGTGACGGTCGCACTACGATGGTGCAAACCGCTAAAATGTTCCGGACGATGGCGAATTGTGCGGGTCGTCCGGCTCTTTTCAACAGGGTTTTCAACAGAAACTGTGCGTAACCTGCGCGTGGCGCGCGGGACGTTGACCTAAGGAAGGCGAACGTTCATGAATCGGAAAGTAACAATCGTTGGTGGCGCCGGCAACGTGGGTGCGACGGTGGCGCGGGCCATTGCGGAGAAGGAGTTGGCGGATGTCGTCGTGATTGACATCGCCGATCAAAAGGCCGCGGGCATTGCCCTCGACATCTACGAGACGTGTCCGATCCTCGGCTCGGACTCCCGTCTGATTGGCGGCGGGACATGGGAAGCGGCCGCAGGTTCGGACATTGTCGTCGTTACCTCCGGCAAGCCGCGGAAGCCCGGGATGAGCCGTGATGACCTCGTGAAGGACAACTTCGCGATCATGCAGAGCATTGCGCCGAAACTGGTGGAGCATTGCCCGAACGCTATCGTTATTCCGGTTGCCAACCCGCTCGACGCCATGTCGCAGGCCCTCTTCCGGCTGACGAAGTTCCCACGTGAGCGAATCATCGGGATGGCCGGCGTGCTGGACTCGGCACGCATGAGCACCTTCGTGGCGATGGAGCTGAACGTGTCTGTCGAAAACGTTCACTCGTTTGTACTGGGCGGGCATGGCGACACGATGGTGCCGCTACCGCGCTATTCGACGGTGGCAGGTGTTCCCCTGACCGAGCTGTTGTCGAAGGAGCGGATCGACGCCATCTGCAAACGGACAGCCGACGGTGGCGCAGAAATCACGAAGCTGGTGGGAACGAGTGCCTGGTATGCGCCAGGTCAGGCCGCCGCCGAAATGTGCGAGGCGATCCTCAAGGATAAGAAGAAGATTCTCCCGTGCTCGGTGTTTCTGCAGGGCGAGTACGGCGTTCGGGATCTTTTCGTCGGCGTGCCGGTGAAGCTGGGTGCCCGCGGGATGGAGCAGATCATCGAGATCACTCTGAGGCCGGAAGAGGATGCCGCGCTCAAGAAGTCGGCGGCAGCCGTCAAGGAACTGGTGGACATCATCGGCATGTAAGCTGGCGGAATTCCGTCGTGCAGGTGCGCGAGCCGCGGCGGAGGTACGTTAGCATTGACTGTTTTGTACAACTCCTTGGAGCCTTCCACGCTTTGAAAATCCACGAATATCAAGCCAAGTCGGTGCTGGCGCGCTTCGGCGTGCCCGTACCCAGAGGTGAGGTCGCGTTCTCCGCAGCTGAAGCAGGCGACATCGCCCGCCGCCTCGGCGGCGATATCGCTGTCGTAAAGGCGCAGATTCATGCGGGTGGCCGAGGCAAGGGCGGCGGGGTCAAGCTTGCCAAGTCCCCTGAGGAGGCCGAGCAGCTCGCAAAGCAGATGATCGGGATGACGCTCATCACGCACCAGACCGGCCCGGAAGGGAAGAAGGTAGGGCGCGTTCTGATCGAGGAGGGGCTCCAGATCGACCGCGAGCTCTATCTGAGTATCGTCATCGACCGGGCATCCGCCTCACCCGTCATCATCGCCAGCGCGGCCGGCGGCATGGACATCGAGGAGGTCGCTGCGTCGCATCCCGAGCAGATCCTGCGCGAAGCGATCGACCCAGGCACGGGTGTCATCCCCTTTCAGGCCCGTAAACTGGCGTTCGGCATGGGGTTACCAGCCGCGGCTGCGCCTAAGCTGGTCAAAGTGCTCGACTCTATATACAAGGCGTTCATCGAGACCGACGCGTCGATGATCGAGATCAACCCCCTCATCTTGACGAAGGGGGGGGATCTCCTCGCGCTCGACGCGAAAGTCAGCTTCGACGACAACGCGCTCTACCGGCACCCCGACCTGCGCGACTTCAGGGATCTGACGGAAGAGGATCCGTTGGAGGTTGAGGCCTCGAAATTTTCCCTGAATTACATCCGGCTCGAGGGCAACATCGGCTGCATGGTCAATGGCGCTGGCTTGGCGATGGCGACCATGGACATCATCAAGTTGGCGGGGGGCGAGCCGGCAAACTTCCTGGATGTGGGCGGCGGTGCCAATGCCGAACAGATTCGCAACGCCTTCAAGATCCTGACCTCGGATAAGAACGTCAAGGCGGTCTTGATCAATATCTTCGGCGGCATTCTCCGCTGCGACGTGCTCGCCCAGGGTGTTATTGCCGCGGTGACCGAACTGGGCGTCCCGGTGCCCATTGTGATCCGTATGGAAGGAACCAACGTGGACGAGGGTAAGCGGATGTTGAGAGAGAGCGGCCTGAACTTCACAACGGCCGATTCGATGGGCGAAGCGGCGGACACGGTTGTCGCCTTGGCGAAGGCGCGCTGAGCATGGCCGTCCTTCTCGACAAGAATACGCGCCTCGTCGTTCAGGGGCTCACCGGCCGCGAGGGTACATTCCACGCGAAAGCGGCGGCCGCATACGGAACGACGGTGGTCGGCGGCGTCACCCCGGGCAAGGGCGGGACGAGGCACGAGGGGTGGCCTGTGTTCAATAGCGTGCACGACGCGGTGCGCGAGACGGGAGCCAACGCCACGGTGATTTTTGTGCCTCCGCCGTTTGCCGCCGACGCCATCATGGAGGCGACCGACGCCGGGATTTCGCTGGCCGTGTGCATCACCGAGGGCATTCCGACGATCGACATGCTGCGCGCCTTCACGTTCATGGAAGGCAAGGCCACGCGACTCATCGGCCCCAACTGCCCGGGCATTATCTCGGCGGGCAAGGGGAAGGCCGGCATCATTCCGGCTCACATATGCCGTGAGGGGCGCATCGGCATCGTCTCGAAGAGCGGCACGCTGACATACGAAGCCATTCACCAACTGACGCGACAGGGGATGGGTCAGACGACCTGCATCGGTATCGGCGGCGACCCACTGATCGGTACGAGCTTCATCGACGCACTCAAGCTGTTTGCCGCTGACCCCGATACCGAAGCCGTCATCATGATCGGCGAGATCGGCGGCACCGCGGAACAGGAGGCGGCCGACTTCATCAAGCGTGAGTTCAAGAAGCCTGTGGTCGGCTTTATCGCGGGACAGACGGCGCCGCCCGGTCGGCGCATGGGGCACGCTGGTGCGATCATCGCCGGTGGACAAGGAACAGCCGCCGAGAAGATGGAGGCGCTCACCAAGGCCGGCGTACACGTGGCGAAGAGCCCGGCCGACATGGGCGTGAGGATGAAGGACGCGCTGGGGCGGTAATGGAACGTACATTCGCAATCATCAAGCCCGATGCCGTGGAGAGCCGGCTCGCGGGACAGATTCTTGCCCGCATCGAAGGGGCTGGCTTCACCGTGCGTGCGATGCGGCTGCAGCACCTCACGAAGAGAGAAGCCGAGGGGTTTTACGCGGTTCACCGTGAGCGCCCTTTCTTTGGTGAGTTGACCGAGTTCATGTCGTCTGGCCCGTGCGTGTTGTTGTGTCTCGAGGCGCCGGACGCAATCCGGAAGTGGCGCGACACGATGGGTGCCACCGACCCGGGCAAGGCGGCCGCCGGTACGTTGCGTAAGGACTTCGGCAAGTCCATCGGGCGCAATGCCACCCATGGCTCAGACGCACCCGATACGGCGGCTTTCGAGCTGGGATACTTCTTCCGGGGGCTGGAACTGGTCTGACGTGGGCCGTCTGCTGATTGTCCTCGGGCTTGTGATGGCGGGCGTGGGGTTGCTCGTGAGCCTGGGTGTGCCGATCGGGCGGCTGCCTGGTGATTTTTCTGTCCGGCGCGGCAGCTTCTCGTTCTACTTTCCGCTGGCCAGTTCGATTCTGGCCAGTGTCATCCTGACCCTCGTCATGATGTTCTTCGGCAGACGGTAGAGCAGTCGATTAGAGAAGAGCTCGATGCCCTCAATCAAAGCGGACCGCTGGATCAGGAAGATGGCGCTCGAGCACGGCATGATCGAGCCGTTCGAGGACCGCCAGGTGCGCGCGGGGGTCATTTCCTACGGCCTCTCGTCCTATGGCTACGACATTCGCGTGGCTGACGAGTTCAAGGTCTTCACCAACATCAACAGTACCGTCGTCGATCCGAAGAACTTCGACGCCCGGTCGTTCGTGGACATCAAGGCGGATGTCTGCATCATTCCGCCGAATTCCTTCGCGCTGGCGAAGACGATTGAATACTTTCGGATTCCCCGCGACGTCCTGACGGTGTGCGTCGGGAAGTCCACCTACGCCCGGTGCGGCCTTATCGTCAATGTCACGCCGTTCGAGCCGGAGTGGGAAGGGTTCGTGACGCTGGAGATCTCGAACACCACGCCGCTTCCCGCGAAGGTGTACGCCAACGAGGGGATTTCGCAGGTGCTCTTCTTCCAGAGCGACGAGGTCTGCGAGGTGTCGTACGCGGACAAGAAGGGCAAGTACCAGAAGCAGCAGGGGCTGACCCTGCCGCGCTTGTAGCCGCCGGTGGATCCCACCGTGCCCGCCCTATAATTCCTACGATGCTTCGCCCGTACCGGTCCATCCTCCCGACCGTCGATGTCTCAGCGTTCGTCGACGCCAGCGCCCAGATCATCGGCGATGTGCATGTCGGCCCAGAGAGCAGCATCTGGATGAACGTGGTCGTCCGTGGTGATGTGAACTACATCAGGATTGGTGCTCGCTCCAACGTACAGGACCTCACGCTGGTCCATGTCATGCGAAACACGCATCCCACGATTATCGGAGACGACGTGACGATCGGGCACTCGGCGGTGGTGCACGGCTGCACAATCGAGAACCGGTGCCTGATCGGCATGGGCGCCATCCTGCTCAACGGGTGCGTCATCGGTACCGGTTCGATCGTGGCGGCCGGGGCCTTGGTCCCTGAAGGGATGGTTGTCCCGCCAGGCTCGATGGTGATGGGGATGCCGGGAAGGGTGCGGCGTGCGCTCACGTCGGAGGAAGACACATCCATTCAGTGGTACGCCGATAATTACGTCCGCTATCGGCTCGACTTTCAGACGGAGACCCGCCCCGCGTGAGCGAGAGGCCGCGCACGGAACCGGCGCGTGGGATGCGCGACTTCCTGCCGGATGAGGTGCGGCGTCGGGAGTACGTGATCGGGCTCATCACGCGGGTGTACGAGCGGTACGGTTTCGAGCCCCTGGAAACTCCGGCGGTCGAGAACATCGAGACGCTGCTGGGGAAGTACGGAGAAGAGGGCAACCAGCTCATCTACAAGATCCTGAAACGCGGCGAGCACGAGGCCTCCGGCCAGGCCGACCTCGCGCTCCGGTACGACCTCACCGTGCCGCTGGCGCGCGTGGTGGCGCAGCACCAGAGCAAGCTTCCGAGGCTGTTCAAGCGCTACCAGATCCAGCCGGTGTGGCGTGCCGATCGTCCCGCGCGTGGCCGGTTCCGCGAGTTCTATCAGTGCGACGTCGATGCGCTCGGTTCGACCTCCCCGGTGGTGGAAGCGGAACTATGCGCGGCGGTGTCGGATGCGCTCACGGAGCTTGGGTTCAACGACTTCGTCATCCGGATCAACCACCGGCAGTTGCTCACGGCGCTGCTGGCGTGGGCGGGCGTGGTCGAGGGACAGCAAAGTGACGCCCTGGTGGTGTTGGACAAGTTGGACAAGATCGGCGCCGACGGGGTGAAGAACGAGCTGGCGGCTCGCGGAATCGAGGCGGAGGCGAGCGACGCCCTCCTCTCCTTCTTCACGAGCCACTCGGGCGTCGTCCTCGACATGATCGCCAAGGCGATCGAGAACGATGCGGTCGGCTCGGCCGCCTGGACCAACCTTCAGGACATCATGCACCTGACCGCTGGCACGAGCGCCGCCGGCCGGCTTCACCTCGACCTCAGCTTGGCCCGAGGCCTCTCGTACTACACCGGCGCCATCATGGAGATCAACGTGCCGGACCTCGCCGGAAGTCTGGGCGGCGGAGGACGCTACGACAATCTCGTGGGCATGTTCCTCGGACAGGACATCCCGGCCTGCGGCTTCTCTCTCGGCCTCGAGCGCATCCTCGTGGTGATGGGGGAGCGAAGCATGTTCCCGACGACCCTCGCGATGACCCCGGCGGACGTCATGCTGGCGACCTTCGACGCTGCCGCGATGGGCGACGCCATGCGCGTGGCGGCCACCCTGAGGGCGGCCGGCCTGCGGGTGCTCGTGTATCCCGAACCCGACAAGATCGGCAAACAGATCAAGTACGCTGACGGGAGGGGCATCCCCTTCGTGGCGCTTCTTGGCGAGAACGAGATCACGGGCGGCACCGTCACGGTGAAGCACCTCGCCGCACAGACCCAACACACGTATAGCCAGTCTGAGGCTGGCTCGAAGATTCTCGAGGAACTGACGCAACGTGGCTGAGCAACTGGGCAACCTGACACGCACTCATACTTGTGGCGCGCTGCGCCCCGACGACGTGGGTGCCGACGTGGTGCTGCTGGGATGGGTGCACCGCGTGCGCGACCTCGGCGGTCTTCTCTTCATCGATGTTCGCGACCGCGCCGGCGTCACGCAGGTGGTCTTCGGCGGAGACGACGAAGCCCTGATGGGGAAGGCGAAGAAGCTCCGCTCCGAGTTCGTCGTCGGTGTCTCCGGGCACGTCCAGCGCCGGTCGGCGGAAACGGTCAATGCGAAGCTCGCCACCGGAGAGGTCGAGGTCGTCGTGCGGAGCCTGGTGCTGCTGAATGAGGCAAGGACGCCGCCGTTCCCGGTGGCGGACGACACACCGGTCTCCGAGGATGTCCGCCTCAAGTATCGCTATATGGATCTGCGTCGCCCGCGTCTACAGGCCAACATCATCCTGCGCCACCGCGTCACGAGCGTCATTCGCCAGTACTTCGACGCGAACGGCTTTCTCGATATCGAGACGCCGATTCTCACCAAGTCCACACCCGAGGGCGCGCGCGATTACCTCGTACCGAGCCGCGTGCACGCGGGCGAGTTCTTCGCGCTTCCGCAGTCGCCGCAGCTGTTCAAGCAGATTCTGATGATCGCGGGCATGGACCGCTACGTGCAGATTTGCCGGTGCTTCCGTGACGAAGACCTGCGTGCCGATCGCCAACCGGAGTTCACGCAGGTGGACGTCGAAATGGCGTTCGCACGGCCGGAAACGATTTTTGCCATGATCGAGCCGCTGATGAAGGCGATCTTCGCCGTCACCGGCCACGAGATCGAGACGCCGTTCCCGCGAATGCCGTACGCGGAAGCGATGGCGAAGTACGGCTCCGACAAGCCCGATCTCAGGCCCGGGATGCCGATTCAGGATGTGCGTGAAGGGTTCCGCGAGTCGAGCTTCCGCGTGTTCAAGGAGATCGTCGCGGGCGGCGGAACGGTGCGCGGATTCGTCGTCAAGAATGCTGGGGGCTATTCTCGCAGCGAGGTGGATGGCATCGTGGACCAGGCGAAGGCCATGGGCGCCGCGGGGCTCGTCTGGGCCCGTCGATCCGAGGACGGGGCTGTCACCAGCTCAATCATGAAGGCCCTTGGCGATGCGGGGGTGCGCTCCTTGCTCGATGCCGCTTCCTGCGGCAACGGCGAGCTGTTGCTCGTCGCGGCCGGGGAACCCGATGCGACCTCGAAGCTGCTCGGCCAGATCAGGCTCAACCTGGCAAAGCAGAAAGGCCTTCTCAACCCTGATACGCACGCGTTTACGTGGGTCGTCGACTTCCCCTTGCTGGAATGGGACGGTGAGGAGAAACGGTATGTCGCGATGCACCATCCCTTCACGTCGCCGCTCGACGAGGATATGGCGAAGCTCGACACCGAGCCTGGCGCCGCGCGAGCCAAGGCGTACGACCTCGTCCTGAATGGGAGTGAAATCGGGGGAGGCAGCATCCGGATTCACGATGCCACCATGCAGAGCCGCATCTTCTCGCTGCTGAACATCAGCCCGGAAGAGGCGAAGCTCCGGTTCGGCTTCTTCGTGGAGGCACTGGAGTACGGTACGCCACCGCACGGTGGCATCGCGCTTGGCCTTGACCGGATCGTCGCCATCCTCGCGAACGAAAGCTCCATCCGTGAAGTGATTGCCTTCCCCAAGACCGCCACTGCGGCGGACCTGATGTCGGGCGCGCCGTCGCCGGTCGATGACCGGCAG
The DNA here is from genome assembly GCA_021731165.1 of Acidobacteriota bacterium. Classification (GTDB taxonomy): domain Bacteria; phylum Acidobacteriota; class Vicinamibacteria; order Vicinamibacterales; family UBA2999; genus JAKFXY01. Next base: position 34,256 of record JAKFXY010000030.1, read on the forward strand.
CTCCGCGATCTCCACTTGCAGACCCGGACCCGGCCGGAGAGAGCCAGGGCGGACCACGCCTGATGAGGAGAGTGGTGCTGCCCGAGGCCGGGCTCGAGACGATCTACGGTGCGCATGACGCGAACCTGAAGCACATCGAGGCGCTCCTCCGCGTACGGATCCGAACCCAGGGCGCCGAGGTGCTCATCGAGGGCCAGCCGGCCGACGAGGAGCGCGCCGGACGGATTTTCGATCAGCTCAAGGCTCTGGTCGATGAGGGCTACAGCCTCGCCAACGGTGACGTGAAGACCGCGGCGCAGCTGGTCGTCGATGGCGGAGATCTCGATCTTCGTGATTACTTCCTCAAAAACGGACCGCGACAGGCGACGCGACGGCGAGTCAATCCAAAGAGCGTCAATCAGCGGAAATATCTCGATACGATCGACCAGTTCGACATCGTGTTTGGTATCGGTCCAGCCGGTACGGGCAAGACGTACCTGGCGATGGCGCAGGCGGTCAGCTACCTTCTCGCGAAGAAGGTGAGCCGAATCATCCTCGCACGTCCCGCCGTGGAGGCCGGCGAGAAGCTGGGGTTCCTCCCTGGGGACATCCAGGAGAAGGTGAATCCCTACCTGCGTCCGCTCTACGACGCGCTCTACGACATGATGGACTCGGAGCGAGCATTGCGGCTGGTCGAGCGCGGCACGATCGAAGTCGCGCCGATTGCCTTCATGCGCGGGCGGACGCTCAATGACGCCTTCGTGATTCTCGACGAAGCCCAGAACACGACATCGGAGCAGATGAAGATGTTCCTGACGCGGATGGGATTCGGGTCCAAGGCCGTGATCACGGGCGACATCACGCAAATCGATCTCCCGAATCCGAAGGCGTCCGGCCTCGTGGAGGCGGTGAAGATCGTCGGGGGCGTAGAAGGGATCGGCTTCGTGTATTTCGACGAGAGGGATGTCGTGCGCCACAAACTCGTCCAGCAGATCGTCAAGGCGTACGAGGCCCATTCCGGCGCCACCAAGCCCCATGGGGCGTAGAGGCGGGCCTTCAGGTCCACCTGCACGATTGCGTGTCGAGGTTGTCACCTCGACGCGCACGCGCGTTCCTGGCTTGTCCGCCTGGTTGGCGTCCGCAGCGCCGGCGCTGGCTCGTGGTGACGTCACGGTCGCCATCACATCTGACTCTCGCGTGCGCGCTCTCAACCGCCGCTTTCGTCGCAAGGACACGTCCACCGACGTGTTGTCGTTTCCCTCAGGCGATCCGGCTGATGAAGTCCGCAGGGCCCCCGCCTTCGTCCGGCCTGGGGTCGGGCGGGCCCTCACGGCCCGCCAACGCTACCTCGGAGATATCGTGATTGCTGCTGGCGTTGCGGCACGTCAAGCTCGAGTGGCCGGGCATTCGCCTGGCACCGAGATCCGGGTGCTTGCGCTCCACGGCCTGTTACACCTGCTGGGCTATGATCACGAGCGCGATGATGGCCAGATGGCCAGGTTGGAGCGCCGCCTTCGACGGAAGGCGGGGCTGGTGGAAGGGTTGATCGAGCGCGGATGACTCCTCTCGCCCTCTTCCTGCTTGCCTGCGCCACGGTATTCCTGGGTGGCGTGCAATGTGCCTTCAGCGCGCTGATGCGGCTGTCGCTCCGCCTGATGGCGGAGCGCGGTGGCCGGAGCGACCGCCTTGGGCGCTATCTCGACGACCCGCTGCAGCTGTTCATCCCTGTTCGTGTGCTTCTCGGCGTGTGCTTTGTTCTGGCGGGGGTCCTCATCGCACGATTGCTCGATGTCAGTGACGCGCGCTCGGCAGTCATTTTCGTGGTCGCACTGGTGGCCTTCGTCGTCGTGTGCGAGCAACTGTTGCCGGCGCTGATAGCGCGGAGGGATCCGGAGCAGGCGCTCGACATTCTGCTCCCCGCGTTCCACCCCGTGGCCCGCCTGATTGCGCCTCTGACGTCGCTGCTCGTCGGCGCCATCGACGGCCGGCGCGATCGGGACGGCGCCGGGGGCAACGGCGGGACGGAGGCGGCCGCGGAAACGCCGGTCGCCGCACTGGAAGGGGCCGAGGAGAATCTCATCTCCGAGGAGGAGGGACGCGAGCTGCTTCAATCGGTCGTTGACTTCACCGAGACCCTCGTGCGCGAGGTCATGACACCTCGCCCCGACATCATTGCCATCCGCGCGGACGCAACCCTGCAGGATCTGCGCGCGCTGTTCCGTGAGGAGCAGTACTCGCGGATTCCGGTCTACCGCGAGAACCTCGACAACATCATCGGCGTCGTGTTCGTCAAGGACCTCGTCGCGCTGCCGCCAACGGCCGAGCCGCCAATGACAACCCTTATGCGCTCGGCGTACTTCGTGCCGGAGAGCAAGCGTGTCTCTGATCTCTTGAAGGAGATGCAGCGCCGACAGGCACAGACGGCGATCGTCGTCGATGAGTATGGCGGCACCGCCGGCCTGGTCACGGTCGAAGACCTGCTGGAAGAGATCGTGGGCGAGATTCGCGATGAGTACGATGTCGAGAGCGAGACGGTCACCGATGAGGGTGGTGGGACGTTCGTCTTCAGCGGAAAAGTCAGCGTGGACGAGGTGATGGATCGCCTCACCGTCGAGATCGAGCGGGAGGGTTTCGAGACGCTCGGTGGCTACCTTCTTTCGCATCTCGGACGCATGCCGTACGTCGGCGAGACGTTCGAAGTCGATCAGCTCGCGGTCGAGGTGCTGGAGGTCGAGCGGCGCCGCATCACGAAGGTTCGCGTGCGCCGCGCATGAAGTCCGGCTTCGTTTCCTTTGTGGGCCGGCCGAATGCCGGCAAGTCCACGCTCCTCAACCGCATCGTCGGCCACAAGCTGGCCATCGTTTCAGACAAGCCGCAGACGACGAGGACACGAGTCCTCGGCGTGAAGAACTACGAGGAGGGGCAGGTGGTGTTCGTGGACACCCCTGGGGTTCACCGGCCGACCCATCGCATGAACGTGCGCATGGTGGATGTCGCGCTCGAGGCGATGCGCGAGGTCGATGTGCTCGCGCTCGTGGTGGACGCCTCGGTGAAGGCCGGCCCTGGAGACCGCTTCCTGGTCGCGCGACTCAAGGATCTGAAGACTCCGGTCGTCCTCGTTCTGAACAAGGTCGATCTGATTGCCAAGAACCGGCTGCTGCCGCTCATCGAGAGCTACCGGCGTGCCCATGCCTTCGTGGAAATCGTGCCCGCGTCAGCCGCCGATGGGACCAACGTCGAGGTTCTGGAGACGCTCTTCCTGAAGTACCTGCCGGAAGGCGTGCCCCTGTATCCAGCGGACTATGTCACTGACCAGCCCGAGCGCTTCATGATCGGAGAGATCCTGCGGGAGCAGGTGTTGCAGCTGACGCACGACGAGCTGCCGTTCTCGACTGCCGTGCTCGTCGATCGGATCGAGGCGCCGGACGAGAGTGGAACCGTCAGGCTGTATTGCACGATTCTCGTTGACCGGGAGTCGCAGAAGCCGATTGTGGTGGGGCGGGCCGGTTCCATGATCAAGGCAATCGGCACCGCCGCTCGCGTGGAGATCGAGCGCTACCTCGAGACGCGGATCTATCTTGATTTGCACGTCAAGGTCACCTCTGAGTGGCGGGACAACGACCGGTTGCTCGACGAGCTCGGCGTGCAGAACCGCCAGCGCTGACGACTCTCGTCAACCTAAACTGGTATCCGCGAACATCTGGTGCGTGCTACATTGAGCCGTTTACCAGTGACAGACGGACCCTTACCATGGCGGCGCAGCGAAGAATCGACCTCGTACTCGACTCGGTCAGGCGACTGCTGCGTATCGGTGCGTCCGCCAACCTGCTGAATCTGCTGCAGAAGCAGCATCCCGCCGATCTCGCCCAGGTTTTCAGCGAACTTCCAGACAAGGAACGCGAGGCCGCCTTCAGCCTGCTGGCCGAGCGCAACGGCCGTCTGGCGATGGAGGCGATCTCCGAGCTTGGCCCCGAGGCCGGTGCGCCACTGCTGGCCACGCGCCCCGCGGAGGAGATCGCCAAGCTCGCGCAGGAGATCCCTTCTGACGACGCCGCGGCGCTGATCGATCACCTGCCGGAAGAGCTGTCCGCCTCGGTGCTCAACCTGATGCGCCCGAAGGAGTCGGGTGTTGTCGAGAACCTGCTCGAGTACGACGAGCAGACGGCCGGCCGCATCATGAACCCGCATGTCTTCGCACTGAGCGAGGACATGACGGTCGGTGAGGCCATCACCGAACTGCAGACGAACCGCGACGTCGAAATGGTGTTCTATCTCTACGTCGTGGACGAGCGGCGCCACCTCGTGGGCGTCACCTCGCTCCGGCGGTTGCTCCTGGTCGCGCCGGAAACGCCGCTGAAGCGGATCATGACGGCGGATCTGATTAGCGCGCGCGTGGACATGGATCAGGAGGAAGTCGCGCGGCAGGTGGCGTCGTACAACCTCCTCGCGATTCCGGTCGTTGACGAGGAGAACAAGCTGGTTGGCGTCATCACGGTGGACGATGTCATTGACGTCATCAAGGACGAGGCCACTGAGGACATCATGCGCCTGGCGGGCGTCGCTGGCGACGAACGAGTGTTCACGCCAGCAGGCGAGTCGCTGCGGAAGCGGCTGCCGTGGCTGGGGGTGAACCTGGCGACCGCCTTTCTGGCCGCCAGCGTCGTAGGCCTGTTCACGCGCACCATCGATGCGCTGCCGATCCTCGCGGTGTTCATGCCGATCGTGGCCGGTATGGGGGGGAATGCCGCGACCCAGACCCTCACGGTCATCGTGCGCGGCATTGCTCTTGGAGAGCTGAGCTGGAGCAACTCACGAAAGGCGCTCATCAAGGAAGCGCTTGTCGGAATCGGTAACGGGATAGTCCTTGGAGCGGTGGCGGCGCTCGTGGCCGGATTGTTCAGGGGCGATCCGATACTGGGCCTGGTTCTGGGCGCGGCGATGGTCATCAACATGTTCGTCGCCGCCACGGCCGGTGTGCTGGTTCCGCTCGGACTGCGCGCGGGCGGCGTGGACCCCGCGCTGGCTTCCTCGGTGTTTATCACGACCATGACCGACGTGTTTGGCTTCTTCTCGTTCCTCGGTCTGGCCACGCTGTTTGCGCGATACCTCGCCGCCGCGGGGTAACGGACGGTTCACGCTTCTCGGGTCCCGGTGCTCGGTTCGTGTTCAGGATCTTGTCGTTCGAGGTGGGCTCCGGGTCGGAACCGGCACTCGAACATCGAACGTGAACACGAACCGAGAAGCGAGCACAAAGAAGCGTGAACGACATAAAATGATTCCCTCGTGCCGCTTTATACCGCCGATGCCCTGGTGCTGCGGACCTACAAGCTCGGTGAGGCCGATCGGATCGTGGTATTCCTGACGCGGGATCGTGGCAAGAAGCGGGGCGTGGCCAAGGGGGCGCGCCGGGCGCGGTCACGGTTTGCCGGTGCGCTCGAGCCACTCACTGAAGTCCGCGTGGCGTACTTCGAGAAGGAGCGGCGAGAGTTGGTGGGGCTGAACTACGCGGAAACCGTGCGATCCCCGTTGTCGCTGATTGGTCCGGCGACCGCGGGATGCGAGGGGCGGGAG
>JAKFXY010000054.1 GCA_021731165.1 Acidobacteriota bacterium
CTCCGGTCTTCAACTTCGAGCCGAGGTCGGCCGTGGGCGAGAACTGCCCCTTGGTGAGGCCGTAGCAGCCGTTGTCCTCGATGACGTAAATCATCGGCAGGTTCCGCCGCATCAGATGGACGAACTGCCCGATGCCGATAGCGCCCGTGTCGCCGTCGCCGCTGACGCCGATCGCGATCAGCTTCCGGTTGGCCACCACGGCGCCAGTCGTCACCGACGGCATACGGCCGTGCACCGAGTTGAAACCGTGGGAGCTCCCGAGGAAATACGCGGGACTCTTGCTCGAGCAGCCGATTCCCGAGAGCTTGACGACCTGTGACGGGTCCACGCCAAGCTCATAGAACGAGTCGATGAGTCGCTCGGTGATGGCGTTGTGGCCGCACCCGGCGCAGAGGGTGGTCTTCCCCCCGCGGTAGGCGATGGGCTCGAGGCCGATACGGTTGGTTTTCTTCGCCGGTGCCGGCGGGGTTGCTGATGTCGACATGTCTCGTGTCCCTCGGCGCGGCGTAAGGCCGTGCCCTTCCTACCCATGATGTAGGGCGGGCCCTTGCGGCCCGCCAGGCGTAAAACCGTCCCCTACTCGTCTCCGACGCGGCCCGTTCCCGCTAGCCGTGTCGCGTGAGTGCCGGGTTCGTGCTTCAGCAGCTCCGTCGTGACCGAACGGCCGTCGATTGGCAGGCCGACATAGTGGAGGATGCTGCGCAGCTTGGCAAACTGAGCAGCCGTGCACTCCATTTTGAGCAACGACAGCATCTGGCTGTCGCGGTTCTGCTCGACCACGTAGACGCGGTCGCAGCGATCGATGAATTTTCCGACCTCGGTCGTGAAGGGGTAGGCCTTGAGTCGCAGATACGATGTCTCCAGCCCCTCCTCGTTCCTGAGCTGATCGCGCGACTCGGCAATCGCCCAGTGGGTCGTCCCGTAGGCGATGATGCCGATCCGCGCGCCTGGAGCGGCGCTGCCGGCCATCTCGATCTCGGGCTTTGGTACCAGTGTCCTGGCCGTCTCGAACTTTCGTGAAAGCCGGTCGAGGTTGCCCGCGTAGTCGTCAGCGCGCTCGCTGTACTGCGCGTTCGCGTTGTGGCCGGAGCCGCGCGTGAAATACGCCGGCATCCCATCGCCAGGCACAGTCCGGTAGGGAATGCCGTCGCCATCCACGTCGCGGTACCGGCCGAACGAGCCAAGCCGCTTCAACGTGTCCGCGTCCAGCCGCTTGCCGCGGTCGATCGGCCGGTCCGTGTGCTGGAACGGGCGCGACATCCAGTTGTTCATGCCCAGATCGAGGTCCGACATCACGAAGACCGGCGTCTGGAGCCGCTCCGCGAGATCGAAGGCGTCCATGGCCATCGAGTAGCACTCCTCCACGGAGGCGGGGAGCAGCATCGGGTGCTTCGTGTCGCCGTGCGACAACGTCGCCGCGGAGAGAATGTCCTGCTGACCCGTTCGCGTCGGAAGCCCTGTCGATGGCCCGCAGCGCTGGACGTCGAAAATCACGGCCGGAACCTCGGCGTAGTAGCCGAGGCCGGTGAACTCACCCATCAGCGACAGTCCGGGCCCGGCGGTGGAGGTCATTGCCCTGGCGCCCGCCCAGCCAGCGCCGATCACCATCCCCAGCGCGGCGATTTCGTCCTCGGCTTGAATCGCGGCGAAAGTGGCCTTGCCTGTGGCCGGATCCTTTCGGTACTTCTTCAGGTAATCGATCAGTGATTCGCAGAGCGAGGAGGAGGGCGTGATCGGGTACCAGCCGACGAAGGTGACGCCCGCCATCAGGCAGCCGATCGCCGCCGCGGCGTTACCCTCGATCAGGATCATCCCGGTCGTCTTGTTCATCGGTTCGATGACGAACGGATCCGACTTGGTGAGGTTGGTCTCGGCGAAGTCGAAGCCCGCCTTGAGAGCGCCCAGATTCAACTGGATCGCCTTCTCCTTCTTCCCCAGCTGCTTCCGCAACGCCTTCTCCATCTGGCCCATGTCTATGGACAGCAGACGCGAGAGCACGCCGTCGTAAATCATGTTGCGGACGAGCCGCCGCAGCTTGGCGTCGTGCGTGATCGGGGTGATCAGCTTGTCGAAGGGAACGGGGTAGAACGTGAGGTCCTTGCGGAGCTCGTTGAGCTTGAGCGGTTCGTCATAGATGACGGCCGCACCCGGTGCGAGCGTCATCACGTCTTCCTTGGCCGTCTCCGCATTCATCGCCACGAGGAAGTCCACTTCCTTTTTCCGGCAGATGTAGCCCTTCGAGCTCGCTCGGATGGTGTACCAAGTAGGCAGCCCGGCGATGTTCGACGGGAACATGTTCTTGCCGGACACCGGCACGCCCATCTGAAAGATCGAGCGCAAGAGGACGACGTTGGCCGTCTGACTTCCAGATCCGTTGACAGTGGCGACCTGGATGGCGAAATCGTTGACGATACGCCCGGTACCCGGGCGGGAGACAGCTTCCTGTTCAGCGGACGCGGTCACGGACATTTTTCTATCCTGCTCTCCAGGCTTCCAGCCAGACAAACCTGCAGAGGAGATGGCGGTTGAATATTTAAGGCTGAAACGTCAGCAATTATAGCCCATGGTCTGCAATTTGCGCGATCAACCAGCCCCTTCTGCTGATCGAGAACGCCCGAATGATCGTGTGGCTCACGCGAGATCGTTTCGAGATCAGTTCTGAGACTCGCTTGCAGAGTTCCGGGCACTTGCGCTGTTGGGATACCGTTTGCTCGGATGTGCACGCGGTCTATGTTGTCGATCTGGGCGGCGGCTCTCTTCTTTGTCGCCGTCTCCGGGGTTGCCTCGCTCCACGCGGCGCAGGACGCAGCCACCGCAGCGGCGACACCACCGACCTCTCTCGCCAACGCCCTGCCCGCTGACGCGGCGGGAGAAGAAATCTTCCGCCTGGCCTGTTCGACGTGCCATGCGCCCGATGGTGGAGGCGCGCCGCAAAGCATCGTGGGATTCGCGCTGCCTCTGCCGAACGGACACTCGTTCCCGGATTTCACCGACTGCGCGACGAACACCGTGGAGCCGCTCGCCGACTGGGTCGCGGTGACCACCCGAGGAGGCCCGATTCGCGCCCTCGACCGGCACATGCCGGCGTTTGGTGATGCGCTGTCGGCGGAGCAGATCGAGCAGGTGGTCAAGTACATCTGGTCTTTCTGCGAGGATTCTTCGTGGCCGCGCGGCGAACTGAACCTACCCCGGGCATTCTTCACGGAAAAGGCATTTCCCGAGAACGAGACTGTCCTCACGACCGGCATCACCGGGGCTGGAGCCAGGGCGGTCACCAACCAGCTTGTCTACGAACACCGAATTGGCTCACGTGGCCAGTACGAAGTGGCCATCCCCTTCAACGCCCAACAAAGTGACGCCGGAGGCCGATGGAGCCGCGGGCTCGGCGACGTCGAGCTCGCTTTACGGCGCACGTTCTATGCAAGTACCGAACGCGGAAGCATCTTCGCCGCCGGAGGGGCGGTGACGCTGCCGACCGGCAAGGAAAACGAAGGAATGGGCAACGGATTCACGGTGTTCGAGCCGTTTGCCATGTGGGGTCAAATCCTGGGCACCAACGGGTTTCTCCAGGTTCACACGGGCTACGAAATCCCGTCTGACCACAACCTTGGGCGGAACGAGGGGTTCGTACGCACGGCCTTGGGCTACACGCTGGGGCAGGACCACGGCTTCGGACGGGTATGGTCCCCTATGGCCGAAGTCCTGGCGGCCAAACCGAAGGGCGGGCCCACGGAGTGGGACGTGGTCCCACAGATGCAGGTTTCGCTGAGCAAGCTTCAGCACATCCTCCTCAGCGTCGGTGTTCGGGTGCCGCTCAACGAGCGAGAGGAGCGGAAGCCCCAGGTCCTGACCTACATCCTCTGGGACTGGTTTGACGGCGGGTTCTTCCAGTTCTGGAAGTAATTTAATGCCGGTCCGAGGAGCAGCATGACGATGCACGGAGTTCTTCCGCTGGCCTGCGTGGTCTGGCTGTTGTCCCTCTTCCTGATCGTGCCGAGTGCGCAGACCGATCAGCTCCTGGTTCCACGTTCCGAGTTCCAGATTCGGTCGGGAACGGCCGGCGGGCCGCGCGGGTCTGCCCCTCACCAGGATCTGACACTTTTTACTCACTCGGACAACTGCGTGGCGTGCCACAACAACCTGGTCACCCCATCCGGCGAGGATGTGTCCATTGGGGCCACGTGGCGCTCGACCATGATGGCCAACTCCGCACGGGATCCCTACTGGCAGGCGAGCGTGCGTCGCGAGACGATCGATCACCCGAAGCACCGAGCCGCGATCGAGGACGAATGTGCGCAATGCCACATGCCGATGGCGAACCACATCGCCCGGGTGTCGGGTGGCAAGGGGGAGCTGTTCGCCCACCTGCCGATCGCCGGTGACGACAACTCCGAACTCCACCGCCTCGCCGCAGATGGCATTTCGTGCGCCGTCTGTCATCAAATGTCGAGTGAGCGGCTGGGCACTCCGGCGAGCTTCAACGGCGAGTTCATCGTCAAGCCAACGCTCCCTGGTGCACCACGGGTGATCTTCGGACCGTATGCGATCGACGTTGGGCGCAAGACGGTCATGCGCTCGGTCACCGGCTTCGAGCAGGTCGAGGCGCCCCACATCCGGCAGTCGGAGCTCTGTGCGTCGTGTCACACCCTCAAGACCCAGGCATTTGGTCCAGACGGCGAGGTCATCGGCTCGTTGCCCGAGCAGATGAACTACCAGGAGTGGCTGCACAGCGATTTCAACAAGGAACAGCGGAGCTGCCAGTCGTGCCATATGCCGGCTGCCCCGGGGCCCGTTCGGAATGCGTCGGTTCTCGGGGACAGTCGCGAGAGCCTGGCCCGGCACCTGTTCGTCGGCGGGAACGCCTACATGGTGCGGATGCTCAGCCGCTATCGAACGGAGCTCGGTGTCGAGGCGCTGCCATCCGAACTCGAGGCCACGGCGAGAGCCACGATCCGCCAACTCCAACAGGAGACCGCCACGATTGCCCTGTCCACCCTGCAGCGGGCTGGTGACACGCTGGCCTTCGACGTGGATGTCCGAAACCTCTCCGGCCACAAGTTCCCCACCGGTTACCCGGCGCGCCGCACGTGGCTCCACATCAGAGTGACAGATGCCCAGGGGAAGCCCGTGTTCGAGTCGGGCGCCATCAGCGATGCCGGCGCCATTCAGGGCAACGACAACGACAGCGACCCAGCGAGGTTCGAGCCCCACTACGAGCAGGTAACCAGCCAGGACCAAGTGCAGATCTACGAGTCGATCCTCGGCGATCGGGCCAACGTGCCGACAACCGGTCTGCTGACGGCCACGCAATATCTGAAGGACAACCGCCTCCTGCCTCGAGGCTTCGACAAGGCGACCGCCGACCCAGAGGTGGGCGTCTACGGCGGCGCTGCCCGCGACGGAGATTTCACCGGCGCCGGCGACCGCGTTCGATTCGTCGTGACCGTGCCCGAGTCCGCCTCCTTGACTGTGAACGCGGAGCTGCGGTACCAGTCGATCGGTTATCGTTGGGCGCACAACCTCGAGAAGTACGATGCGGCGGAGCCCAAACGCTTCGTCGCATACAACAAGGCAATGTCCGCTGACTCGTCGGTGGTGGTGGCCATGGCCACGCGTCAACTGGCCCCGGCGCAACCATAAGCGGGCTCGTCAGGCGGAATCGTCAACCGGAATTGCAGGATAGCTACCAGATGGATTGGGCCGCACTTCACCCGCAGGTTGTTCATTTCACGATTGTGCTCGTCATCATCGGTGTCGCGTTCAGGCTGGTGTCGCTGCTGGAGTGGCCTGCCTTCGCGTTCACGGGACCGGCCGCGGCCACGCTGCTTATCCTGGCGGCGGCATCGGCCGTGGTGTCCGTACAGTCAGGTACGGCCGCGCACGGTCCCGTGGAGCGCGCGCCGGGCGCACGGCCGGCCGTGGAGGAGCATGAGGAGTGGGGCGAGCGTACCCGAACGGTCCTTCTGGTTCTTGGCGCGATTGAACTCCTCGGTCTGGCGTTTCGCCGTTCACCGAAGGCGAAGGTGGTTCACTCGCTGGCCGCCGTCGTTGGTCTCGTCGGAGTGTTTTGCGTGTACGAAGCCGGTGAGCACGGCGGCGAACTGGTCTATGCGTACGCCGGCGGCGTGGGCATCCGCTCTGGCGACCCCAAGGACGTGGAGCGGCTTCTCCTCGCCGGCTACTATCACCAGTCTCTGGCGGATCGAAAGGCCGGACGCGCCGATCAGGCTGCCGCGCTGATCGCGGCCGCGGCGGAGAGGTTCGGATCGGATCCGGAAGTGCGGATGCTCGCGGCTGAATCGATGTTGATCGACCGCAAGAATCCCCAGGGGGCGATCGATGCGCTCGCCGCACTCGAGGTTCCGCAGGACAATCGCGTCCTGCGGATCCAGCGCGCCATGCTATTGGCTGACGCATTTGAAGCCGCGGGCCGGAAGGACGCGGCCATCGCGGCACTGGAGCCGGTCCTCGCCGCTTTCCCCAATCCCCGAATTCAACAGCGTCTCGACGCGCTCAAGCAGTAGCACCCGGCGAAGGTCCTATCGTCCCGCCCATCAGCCGGCGGAAGTAGGCGCGCCTTGAGCGCCGCCTGGCACAGGCGGATTCGTCGTCGCGTCGTGCTGAGCACGACGGCTGTGCGCCTGGTATATGATTCCGCAGCTCGACACCGGATCGAGGCCGAATGATGCCTGTGAAATCGTTGCTGACCGCGATCGTGGCGCTCCTGACCATCGGCGATTCGGCTCCGCCCCTTCTGGCGCAGCAGAGTCCATCAGCCGACAGTCTGGTGACGGTTCAGGTCCAGCCGAACTTCTACATGATCGCCAGGGCTGGCGGGAACATCGGGGTCCAGATTGGTGAGGATGGCGTAGTGCTCGTGGATGCGGGCGCCGCCGGCCAGTCGGACGCGGTGGTCGCAGCGGTCAAGAAGCTCACCAGCAAGCCGATCCGCTACATCATCAATACGAGCGCCGATCCGGACCACATCGGTGGCAACGAACAAGTGGCCAAGGCGGGCCAATCGTTCTTCGTTGCCGGCAATCTGGGTCCCGGAGGCGGCCAGAACAACACGGCCATCGGCAACGGCGGGGCCGCGTCGATTGTCGCGACGGAGAACGTTCTGACGAGGATGGGCGCGCCGACGGGGCAGCAGCCGCCCTATCCAGTAGCCGCCTGGCCGACAGAAACGTTTACGCGAAGACAGAAGGCCCTCTTCCTCAACAACGAGGGCATCGAGATCCTTGCCCAGCCTGCGGCGCACACCGACGGCGACAGCATCGTCTTCTTTCGACGTTCCGACGTGATCGTCACCGGCGACATCTTCGACACCACACGGTTCCCGGTCATCGACATCGACAAAGGCGGCAGCATCCAGGGAGAGATTGACGCCTTGAACCGGCTCGTCGAGCTTGCGATTCCCTCCATTCCGCTGCCGTGGAAGGAGGGCGGCACGCAGGTCGTCCCGGGCCATGGGCGGATCTCCGAGCAGGCGGAACTGGTTGAGTATCGCGACATGCTGACGATCATCCGCGACCGGGTCCAGGACATGATCAATAGCCGTATGACGCTCCAGCAGATCACGGCGGCGGCGCCCACCAAGGGGTGGACCAAACGGTATGGCACTGACTCCGGTCCCTGGACGACCGACATGTTCGTGGAAGCGATCTACAAGGGCCTGGCGCCCAAGGCCGCCGCGCCTCCAGCCAAGAGCGCGCCGACGAAAAAATAGAGATTATGGCGATTCGACGCTCTGCTCTCCAACGCCGCTGTCTCGTCATCATCGTCGGGATTGCCGTGTGCTTGTTCACGGCGGGGCGCCAAGTGTTTGGACAAGGTCAGCCGCCGGCTGGATCACCACCGGCAGGACCATCGCCAGCCGGACCACCGCCGACCGCAAGAGCATCCGCCCCCGTCGATCTCACCGGATACTTCGTTTCGATCGTCACGGAAGACTGGCGGTGGCGTATGGTGACGCCGGCGAAGGGTGACTACCAAAGCGTCCCAATCACGGCCGAGGCGAAGACGCTCGCCGACACCTGGGATCCAGCGAAGGACGAAGCCGCGGGCGAGGCGTGCAAATCGTACGGCGCCGCGGCGATCATGCGCGTGCCGGGCCGCGTGCACATCACCTGGCAGGATGACAACACGCTGAAGGTCGAGACCGATTCGGGCATGCAAACGCGTCTGTTCCATTTCGGCGAGTGGAAGGCGGCGCAGGGAGCGGCCACCTGGCAGGGCGATTCGGTGGCGGAGTGGCGCATTCCGGGCGCCGGTGGTGGCGCGGGCGGCGGCGGCGCCGCTCGGGCGCCAGCCAAGTTCGGAAGCTTGAAGGTCGTGACCACTCATATGCGGCCGGGGTATCTGCGCAAGAACGGTGTGCCCTACAGCGCGGACGCCGTGCTGACCGAGTACTGGGACGTGTACAAGGAACGCAACGGCGACCAGTGGCTGGTCGTCACCACGCTCGTGGACGACCCGAAGTATCTCCAACTGCAGTGGGCGACGAGTCCCAATTTCAAGAGAGAGCCGGATGGCTCGAAGTGGGATCCGACGCCGTGCTCAGCGACATGGTAGTGAACATGAACATCAGGGTCATTACGCTCTCCCTCATCGCCGCGACAGTCGTCAGCGTGCCCGCCTTTGCCCAGATTGATCTCTCGGGTAACTGGGCCGTCCGGCAACACGAAGATTGGGAGGAGCGCGGTCCGGGTCCGGAAATCGTCGACATGCTCGGTTTGCCGATCAACGACGAGGCGCGCTCACGGGCGTTGGCGTACTCGACCGCGCAGATCTCCATACCCGAACGCCAGTGCCTGTACTACGCCCCGACCTATCTCGGCATTGGTCCGTTCGGACTCAAGATCTGGTCTGAGAACGATCTCAATACCGGCCAGGTGCTGGCGTGGAAGATTGGCGCCTTCATCGACCGGGCCATTCTCACGATCTGGATGGACGGTCGTCCGCGTCCTCCTGAAGAGGCGCTGCACCCGTTTGGCGGCTTCACCACGGGCGAGTGGGAGGGCGAAACACTGACGACCTACACCACCCACTTCAAGGAAGGGCCCCTTCGGCGCAACGGCGTACCGACGAGCGATCAGGCAAGCCTGACGATGCACATCAGCAGGCATGGCGATACGCTGACGATCACCGAGCTCATCGAAGACCCGGTGTACCTGACGCAACCCTTTGTGATCAGCCGGAGCTGGCAGCTCGATCCGGGCGCCAATATTTCACCGGTACCGGCCCCCTGTACGCCGGAAGCCGAACTGGCTGAGCTCAAGGGGGACGGCAGCGTGCCGCATTATCTGCCCGGGAAGAATCCATTCGTGAGCGAAGTCACGAAGCTGTACAACATTCCACTCGAAGCCGTTCTTGGCGGTGCGGAAACGATGTTCCCGGAGTACCGGAAGACGCTCAAGGACGGTTACGCGGCGCCAGCGTCGTGCGGACGGTACTGCTGCGGGTGGGGCGGTCCCCGTGCGTCCACGGCCTCGCTTCAGTGCATCACGGGCGGCAACAGCAAGGACATCGGAGGACGCTAGGAGTTTGCGCGATCTCTTCAGTCCGATCCTGCGCAGCGAGGCCCTTATGGGGCCGGTCCTCTTGATTGCGCGCCTGTTCACCGCCCCGATTTTTGTCTTCTACATCGTCAATGAGATCGTCAAGAACTCCCAAATGCGTGAGTACATGGAGACACATGGTGTCCCTGGGGATCTCATCTACCTGGTTCTGACGGTTCAGATCGCCGGTGTTGCCCTCGTGGCACTCGGCTACAAGACGCGGCTCGCGGCGCTCACTCTCGCTGGCTTCTGCCTCGTCACCGGCCTTATCTTCAACACCGGAGCATCGATACAGATTCTCAAGGACCTGGCTATCGCGGGCGGGCTCCTGTTCATGTCCGCCTATGGCCCTGGTCCGCTGTCGCTTGACGCCCGCCACGGTCGCGCCATGCCAGTGGCGGCGGGAGCATTCACTGGGACGCTTCTCTTGATGGGACGAATACTGGCGGCCGTGGTGTTCGTCTATTTTGGCTACAGCAAGGTCGTGAACAATCCGCGCATGCAGGACTACATGGCGGAGCACAATCCATTCGTGCCCACGTTCATGGTCTATCCGGCCCTGGTACTTCAGCTTGTCGCAGGTGGCCTGCTCATGCTGGGTTACAAGACGCGGTACGCGGCGTTGGCGCTGTTGGGATTCTGCATCATCGCGCCCGTGCTGTACCACAATCAGTTCAGCAATGAGTTCGAGCTCATCCAGTTCTTGAAGGATTTCGCGATAGCCGGCGGCCTCGCCTTTGTGTTCGCGTATGGGGCTGGTCCGCTGTCGATCGACGCGCATGCGCCCGTGCCGGCTGGACGCGCGCTGTCCGCTTCGACGTAGTCCCTTTACGTGCCCCCGAGGGCGCGCTGGGTGATCAGGTGGTCAGTCACTGGCGTGCCGCCGACGAGATGTTCCTGGATAATCCGCTCGAGGACCGGCGGGTCGCACTCGCCGTACCACGCGCCATCCGGGTAGACGACCGCAATGGGCCCGCCTTCGCAGATACGGAGGCAGTTGGCCTTGGTCCGCAGGATCCCGCCCTGTTCCGACAACCCCAATTCCTTCAACCGACGCTTGAGGTATTCCCACGCGGCGACGCCGCGCTCTCTTTCACAGCACTTGGCGGTCGTCTGCTCGGCGCAGAGAAAGATGTGGCGCCTCGCCGTGTGAACGCCGATCGTGGACGCGATGCTCTGCTGGGCTTCTGACATTAGAACAGCGTCATCTCTACGAGGGTCCCTTCGTCCACCGCGTCAGTGTCCGCCGGGATCTCGATGTAGCCGTCGGCTTGCGACATGCTCGTGATGTCGCCTGATGCCTTGAAGGCGGGCATCACGACTCCATCGACCAGACGGACTGTGTAGAACTGGTGGCGCCCGACGGCGGACACGATTCGTCGTCCCAGCGGGCCGGTGACCGTGCGGCTGAGTCGAGGAGGGAGCCTGGCGATGCGGCGGAGCGCCGGCACCAGCAGGATGTAGCCATTGGAGAGGCACGAGGTCGGGTAGCCTGGCATGCCGAAGAATGGTTTTCCGGAGATCAGCCCGAATCCGGTGGGCTTGCCGGGCTTGACCGCGAGCCCGTGGAACAGCAGTTCGCCCTTCGCGCGGATCACATCCAGAATCAGGTCCCGCTCGCCTACGGAACTCCCGCCGGAGAAGACAAGGACATCCTCGGACAGGCAGTCGTCCACTGCCCGGGAGAGATCGTTCAGGGTGTCCGCCGCCGCTCGGTGCACGACGGGTACTCCACCGTTCTCCTCGACGATGGCCGCCAGGGTGAAGCGGTTGATGTCGTATATCTGTCCTGGCTTCAGCGGCTTGCCTGGTTCGACGATCTCGTTGCCGGTGGAGAGGATGGCCACACGTGGCTTCGCGAAGACCTCGGCCTCGCTGAGGCCGAGCGCGGCCAGCGCCCCTAGTCGGCTGGCGTTCAGCGGCGCGCCGGATCGGAGGACCATCTGCCCGCTGGCGATATCCGCCCCTTGCCGTCCGACGTGTTGTCCGGGCTGCACAAGCGAGAACACGCGCACCTGCCGCGCGCGGTCATCCTCTCGTTGCGTCTCCTCAACCATCACCACCGCGTCGGCTCCTGGCGGCATCGGCGCACCCGTGGCGATCTCGATGCACTGCCCAGGCCCGACGGGCATGCTGGGGACCTGGCCCGTGAAGACCTTATCCACCCAGGTCAGCACAATTGGCGTGGAACGGCTCGCGCCCGTGGTGTCTGCCGCGCGAACGGCATAGCCGTCCATGCCCGCGCGGGAGAAGGGCGGCACGTCCGCGGAGGCGACGACATCCAGCGCGAGGACGCGCCCGTTCGCCTGCCCGAGAGGCACGCGCTCAGTACGCGCGATCGGTCGGATGGCCCCGTCGATGAGTGCGCGTGCCGCCTCGAGAGGAATCGTTTCCGCGAATGGCCGCATCCTGGTGCCGGTCGCGTTGCGTCCGTTCTCCACGTGCTTCCTGGCTCCGTGCTCCGTCACCGGCTCACCTGCTGCACGACGTGACCCAGTTCCGGGAGGATGAGGCGCGTCATCGCGAGGCGAACGGCGTTCTCCGAGCCCGGCAGCACGAAGATCGCGGTGCGCGAGGCCGTACCTGCCGTGGCGCGGCTCAGCATGGCTGCCGCGCCAATCTCCTGGAAGCTGAGCATCCGGAACAGCTCGCCGAATCCGTCGAGGCGTTTGTCCAGCAGCGTGTCGATCGCCTCATAGGTTCCATCGCGCGACGTGATGCCGGTGCCGCCGGTGGTGATGACGACCTGGGTCTGCGCATCCGCGATGGCGCGCGTGACGTGGCTGACGACGGCCTCTTGATCGTCTTTCACGATCGCGTGACCGGTGACCCTGTGGCCGGAGCCCTCGAGGAGTTCGCGGATGGCGCGGCCGCTCGTGTCAGTGTCGGGCGTGCGGGTATCGCTGACTGTCAGGACGTAGCAGGCGATCGATTCAGGTGCAGCCGCGCGATGATCGAGGTGACTGCGTCCGGCGTGACTCACGAAGGAATTATAGGGGGGACTTGGGGGCTTTGGGGTGCACGCGTCAAGGGGACTCGGCGCATCCGCTGTTGTATAGTTCTTGTCTCCAACCCCACGCGCCCTTAGCTCAGTTGGATAGAGCGTCTGGCTACGAACCAGGAGGTCGCACGTTCGAGTCGTGCAGGGCGCACCAATCTTTTCAACCAGTTACGCTGCCGAACCCGTCCCGTCCTCCTCGGGTTTGTGAACAAGAGTGAACAATGTGCCGCCGACCCGCTCGACGGCGTCACGGAGCGCTCCGTCGAGCACCTGCGTGTAGACGTTGAGCGTCGTGTCGACGTTGGCGTGGCCCATCACCGTCGTCCAGCGCCGTCGGCCGTCACCGTGCGTATCCTGCGCCACCTGGGTCTGCCGGACGGAGCACCGGCGCGACCCGCCGGCGGTCGTTCGAGACGACTCCGAACCCATACTAATCTGCGCTGTGTGAAGAGGAAGAAGGGGCTCAGCCGAGGCCGCAGAACGGGGATTCGGTCACTCATCAACCCCCGGCTAATGCTTCCTCTCCTCCCTGGCACCGACACACAAATGTCGTATCTCCAGCCGGTTGAACTGTTTTGTATCGCCCGCCGTGCGAAGCCCCGTCCGCCGGACGCGGAACACGGGCGGTCCACACTGTCGCACGGAGAAGCCGGAGCGTCTGATCAGACGATATCGTCGTAGAGTCGCGACGTCAGGACAATACTGTCTAACACAAACTCGCGGAAGCCTGGGTGCCCCACCGGTTTGCGCCGTGTTTCACTCATCGTCTGGACCGTCACTGTGCACGAATCTTGCTGCGGTCGCGTGCAATGGCGCGTGGTCGGAGACGTAGGTGGATCACACAGCGTTGGCAACACAGGATTTCGCGCCTCTGTGCTGTGGCGCTCGTCACGCTCATTTTCTTGCCGGTCACAGCGCCCTTCAAGACCATCGATCTCGCCGGCTCGTCGACCACCGGCGCGTATGACTGGTTGCCGAAGGACAAGATCGACTTTGATGAGAAGGATGGTCCTCCTTCTGATTGGTTCCTCCCTTCGCTCGCCCTGAACAGCGCCGGCAGTCCGCGCGTCGTGCGCCCGAATCAGATTCAGGCGCATCCGTCTCAGCGCGCGATTCTACGCGTCTAGCGTTACTCCTCCCCTGCCGAACGGCGACGGGACGCTGACCCGTCGGCTGCTACGGCCGTCATCTTCAGTCGATTCTTTCGCTCGAGTCGCCGTGGCTTGATTGCGCGTCAGCCCCATTCGCCATGGGGGCACTGCGCATTCATGCACGCTCCGCGTTTGAGCGGTGACAGGAGTGGTGAATGAACGGAGTGGAGACACACATGAAGCTGGTCAAGTGCATCGTCCGCGAACAGAAGGTCGACCAGACGACGGACGCGCTCAAGCAGATCGACGTGTCAGGGGTCACCGTCACACATATTCAGGGCAGCGGGCGAGCGGACAACCCGACGATGGTGTGGCTTGGCCAGCGAGGCGAGCTTCGCTACGTACCACACGCCATGATCGACGTCGTCGTTCCAGACGACTTGGTCGATGACGTTCTCCGCATCGTGCTCGATACGGCGCGCACCGGCAAAAGAGGCGACGGGCGCGTCTTCATCATCCCCGTAGAAGAGGCCTACACCATTCGAACTCGCGCCGGCGGACCGGATTAGATGACAGCTGAGACCGCTCTGGTCACCACACACACCGCGCGCATGAGCAGCACCTCCACGCCAGGGGGAGCTCGCAGGCGAGCGCATGACAAGAAGGGATTTCGTCCGATGTCTACGAGAGGATTGCTACGCCGAGCCGCTCTTGCCGCACTAGTGGTCGTTGCTGTCACCGCGCTCCTTCCACCGACCGTCCACGCCCAGGCAGGGGACCCGACCGGTGCGGCCACGGGCACGGCCAAGGACGTCCCTGTCAAGGATGCGGCGAGTCCGACCCTTGCAGAGGTCATGGAGACGGTCGGCCACAACAAGATCGCCATCAACTTCGTGTGGACTCTGGTGTGCGGGTTCCTCGTTATGTTCATGCAGGCCGGGTTCGCGATCGTGGAGACCGGCCTCACCCGCGCCAAGAATGCCGCGCACACCATGTCGATGAACTTCATGGTGTACGCCTTGGGGATGCTCGGCTATTGGGTCTGCGGCTTCGCCCTGCACATGGGCGGCGTCGGCGCGATCGGCGTGCTCGGCGGGACTCCACCGCTGGTCGGCCACGAGTTCACGGTCAATCTGTTCGGCCATGACATGGGGCTGTTCGGCACGAGGGGATTCTTTCTGAGTGGCAGTTCGTACGACGTCGGCGTGTTCGCCCTGTTCCTGTTCCAGATGGTGTTCATGGACACGGCGGCGACAATCCCGACCGGCACGATGGCGGAGCGGTGGAAGTTCTCGGCGTTCTGCCTGTTCGCGTTCTTCATGGGCGGCATCGTCTACCCCGTGTACGGCAACTGGGTCTGGGGTGGCGGATGGCTGGCGACGCTGGGCTCCAATTTCGGCCTCGGCCACGGTCACGTCGATTTCGCCGGGTCTTCGGTGGTGCACATGGTCGGCGGCGTTGCGGCTCTTGCCGGCGGCATCGTGCTCGGTCCCCGGCTCGGCAAGTACGACAGAACAGGGAAGGCCAACACCATCGCGGCGCACCATCTGCCCATGGCGTTTCTCGGCACGTTCATCCTGGCGTTCGGCTGGTTCGGCTTCAATCCTGGTTCCACGCTGGCCGGCGGCGACCTGCGGATTGCCGTGGTGGCCACCAACACGATGCTCGCGTCGGCTGGCGGTGCGCTGGCCGCGATGCTGTACATGTGGATGGTGTATGGCAAGCCGGACCCCGGCATGATGATCAACGGCATGCTCGCGGGCCTGGTGGCCATTACCGCCCCGTGCGCATTCGTCACCGCGCCGGTTGCCGTGCTGATCGGCCTTATCTCGGGTGTGCTGGTGATTTGGGCAGCGTTCTTCATCGAACGCACGCTGAAGATTGACGATCCGGTCGGCGCCATCGCGGTGCACGGCGTGAATGGGTGCTGGGGCGTGCTCGCTCTCGGTCTCTTCGCGGACGGTTCGTACGGGGATGGCTGGAACGGTGTACCAGGCACCGTCACCGGGTTGTTCTATGGCGCGCCCGCGCAGTTCGTGGCGGAGTGCATCGGCGTCGTGGCGAACTTCGTCTGGGTGTTCGCGGCCTTCTTCATCTTCTTCAAGATCGTGGAGGCCGTCATCGGCAACCGGGTGTCGCCGGAGGCCGAGCTGGCCGGTCTGGACATCCCGGAAATGGGCGCGCTCGCCTACCCGGATTTCGTGCTGAAGACAGGCGAATAAGGTCATGGCGACCGCCGCGATTGTCGTCTCCGGGGCGCTCAGCCCCCGACCCGATTCGTCGTTCCCCGCTGTCCCGTGGCGAGATCCGCATACGGTCTCGGCCCGGGACCTGGCGGAGTACATCGACGGCCTGGAGCGCAACTGTCTGGACAACCCCGACTCGCCAGATCTCTGGACCTGTCTCGGCATCGCGTACGCCGTCAACTATGACGTGGTCAAATCGATGGACGCGCTCGAAACTGCGACCGCCATCGCACCAACGCACTTCTGGGCGCGGCTCAAGTATGGCGAGCTGCATTACCGCCTGCGGACGCTCGACCGCGCCGAGGATGAAACGCTCGCAGCCGTGGAATGCGCCGAAAACGCGTGGCAACTGGCGGTTGCACGGAAGCAGCTCCGTGAGATTCGCGCGATCAACCCACGCGTTCGCCGGGACGGACCGACCTCCGCCTGGGGGCGGGCGCTCTTCCTGTCGGCGCTGGTGATGTTCGCGTTGGCGGTAGTGATATGGAGATGACCTGGCGATACTTCATCGGCGCGTCGATCCTGTCGGCGGGTCTCCTGCTCAAGGTCGGCGCTCCCGTGGAGGCCCTGGCGCTGGGAATTGCGCTCGTGGCAGCCGTCAATTGGAGAAGGCTCTGCCGCGACAAGTAATGCCGCCGTACTCGGATCTCACGCGTCAATGGGCCCGTACACAAGAAGAGCCGCCCCCCAAAGGAACGGCCCTTCTGTGTGAAGGGGAAGGGGCTCAGCCGAGGTCGCATGACGGGGATTCGGTCAATCATCACCCCCGGCTAATGCTTCCTATCCTCTGGAGCACTATTGGTGGATGCTCGAGGAGCATGAGAGCGCGGTACTGACGGAACCCGTTCCGAGCGAGCGCCTCGAAGCGGGCGACGTCGGCACCGTCGTCCACGTCTACGGGGGCGGCTTGCCTTACGAGGTCGAGTTCACCGCCGTTGGCGGGACCGCCGCCGTCGTCACGGTTGAGTCCTCGGCCATTCATCCTGACCTGTAACGAGATCACGGCGTTCCCCACCGAAACGGCGTTGATCTACGGAAGACGCAAGCGCGGGTCCGCGGTTTTCGAGAATCGGCCGACGAAGTCGTCGGCAACGATGGCCTCCTCGCGACGAAGGGTCCTCACCACATCGTTGAGATGTGTCGTGCGCCAATGAGTGCTGCGAACGCCCTCCTCGAGCGCGCTCCATCGCTGTGCGCCAGCCTGCAGCTTATCGATAACCCACGCCCTCAAAGGGGCGAAGTCTGGCTCCCTCTCGATCAACATGGGCTGCCGAGGGTCTTCTGATTTTAGAACCTCGAAGCCGCCCTCCGGGATGATGCTCCAGATGCAGTCCTTGATGAGGTCACGGCCTTTGTCGTGATTCGTGAGGTGAAGGAGGATGTAGCGCGTCGCCTGCCCACCAGTGACCATGCGAACGTAGGTCCACCACTTCGCACCCACCTTGCGCGCCAGTAGCCGGACGGCCTGGCTCATTCGCTCGTTGACTTCCGGGGCCGTGATCTCCGTCCGCCACTCCTCGCCACCGAAGATGGTGTCAAGCGTGCGCGCCATACCCTCGCCCGGTTCCGGACGGTGCTGGACGGCCATGTCGAGTTCGCGCCAGATCACGTTTATGAAGAGTTCGACTCGGCCGGCACCCATAAGATCCGCGAGCACCTGGGCCGGCACCTTGAAGTCGTAGGGATCGACGAACACGAAGGCCGGCGCGATGTTCCTGCCGCTCTTTCGCAGCCCTTCGACGGCCTCCGACAGCCATCGAAACGCGTCCCCCTGTTGGTGATGGACCAATACTCGGCTCGGGAGCGCACCGAGCACTTCCAGTTCCGCGTTGAGCGCGCTCAGGTTATCGACGTCTCGTTCGATGAAGTGAAAGTGGAACTCGGACGTCTTGAGGAGCTCGTCCCGGTAGCTGTGATCGAGAAACGTCTTGAGCGCGACGAGCGGAGAGCCTGGCTCGCCCGTGACGTGCCGTCCGCGGCCGGCGTGGGTGTCCACGTACAGCACGCGCCCGGCCCATGTCCCAAGCTTCGGGAACCATCCACCAAGATATGCACGAATCAGGTCGTGCTTTACCCGTTGGAAAGGGCCGTACTCGATCCAGTAGTCCGGGTTCGGATCAGAGAAACCTGACACGGCGCCTCAGGTGGAGGAAGGGCCGACTGCGGCGGGAACTCATCGTAGGTCCGGCCGTTGAGGGTTCTGCCGGTGACGTGTTTGCGGACGCCTCCCCACTGCTTGAAGAAGAAGGGGACGCCTTGCTCCCTGCATTGGTGACGGATGTTCACCACCCAGTTCCTCTGCATCGGTCTGGCGTGCGGTCCGCTTTCCCCGCCGACGATTACCCAGTGGATGCCAGAGAGATCCAGGATTCCCAAATCCTCGAGGAGAGGCTCGATCGACAGGAACCGCACGACAGCGGGCGTGTCGCGAAGGGTCGCGATTCTAGGAACTCCATGTTTGCGGTCCTCAACGCTCACGCCAAACCACACGTGAGGCAGGCTGCCCATCCAGCGCAACTCGGCCTGCAGTAGTTGGCGCATCCGTTCGTGGCGTTTGGTCAGCACCTGATAGATGTGCCAGTGCGCCCGGCGCATCGTGTCGCCGACGCCTGCGATGTACGCCGCTGGCACACCCTCGTGGAACAGGTCGCTCATCGAGTTGACGAAGATTTTCCGCGGCCGACGCCACGAGAGCGGCTGGTCCAGTTTGTCGCCGACTATGCGCAGGTCGAACCCCTGCTCGAACGGGTGTCCGGGGACTCCGCGGAAACGCTCAGCGATCGTTTCCGCGTAACAGAACTTGCAGCCTGGGCTGACCTTCGTACAGCCGCGCACCGGGTTCCAGGTCGCGTCCGTCCACTCGATGGCCGAGCCGTCGCTCATAGAGCGAAAATAAAACGAATCCACGAGAGAGTCAAGGCAAATCTCTCCCGCCCGTCAGTCATTGAACTCGGGATCCGACGAGGACGTGCCGGCGGTTCCGCGGGGCAGCCATCTGATGAAGGTTCTATGCGTGGCTCGACCGACGTTCTTTCAACGCCCAGACCACTTCGGCGGTCTCCAGGCTGGTTCGTCGTCTCAGGATGGCCTTCTTCACCGCGTTCTCGCATGCGCGGGCGAGCTCCGCGTGACTCAGTCCCTCTGTTGCTTTCTGAACCGTGGCCCATTTGACCTTTGGGGTCTTGAGCAATACGTTACGATGCGGCCGATGGCAACCGGCCGTGACACGAAACTGACGGGTGCGACGGGCGAATATCTGGTGGCCGCGGAGTTGTGTCGCCTCGGCCTCGTCGCGGCCCCGTTCGCCGGCAACGTCCCGCACTACGACGTGATTGCCTCGGACCCACGCGGCGGACATCTGGCCGTGCAGGTCAAGACCATTCACGGTTCCACATGGCAGTTCGACATCCGGAGTTTTCTGGATGCCACGTTCGACGGGCGACGGCAGGTGCTCGGTCGAGTAAAGCGCGAGCCCTATCCACGGCTGGCCTGTGTGCTGGTCGTGCTGCGCGACGGTAAGCCAGGCAGCACCGACCGCTTCTTCGTGTTGCCGTGGCGCAAGCTCCGCACCATCGTCGTGCGCGGCTATCGCCGCTACCTCTCGAAGCACAGCGGCGTGCGGCCACGGTCGCCGGGGTCGTTCCACACCGCCGTGAGCATCAGTGAGGTAGCCGCGTATGAGGCACGATGGGAGCTGATTTGCAGACCGGTCGGCAGGGTGGCGAGCAGGTAGGCGAGTGACGCCGAGGCCGGCTGGTTCGTCACGGTGGAACAGGTGAAAGTCCCACGCTGAGACATTCATGTTTGAAGTGGGAACCTTGAGTTTCGGTGCGCTACTTGGCGTAGTCGTCGTCGCATTGTTAGGCCATGCCCTGACGGTTCGCCGAGAGAAATCCAAGACGTTGCGGCAAGCCGCCAGTAATTTTCGAGATGCCTTTGTTGTGGCTCGAAAGCGAATTGAGGCTGGTGAACACGAAGTCACCGTCATTGCCGACCTGTTCTCGGCGCACGAAGACGCTCGGCTGAAGTATCTGGACTACTTTGTCGGGCAAGAACGCGAAACGCTTCGCTGAGGATTGGAATAATTACGAGGCATGGCACGACGCGAGGTGCGGTCGCTCGACGGCTCAAGTGCTATACGAATCGAATGACCCACGCTACCTGAGAGGAAAGCGATTCGGACCGCAACGCTCATCGAGGCGTTGTTGCGTCATGCGCGCGTGTAGCGGGCCGCACCGTCGCAGACGACGAGCCGGAGTAATCTTCGTTTCAGCCATGAAACCCCCGAAAACGCTGATTGAAGCCGCCCGCTATTTCTCCGATCCTGCCGACTGCCGCGAATACATGGTTGCCCGTCGCTGGCCCGATGGCGTGACCTGCCCCACATGCGGCAGCAAGACTGTCTATTTCGACAGCGGCCGGAACGGATGGGAGTGCAAAACTCGGCATCCCAAGCGGAAGTTCACGCTGAAGACCGGAACCATTTTCGAGGACTCGCCGCTCGGCCTGGATAAGTGGCTCCCGACCGTCTGGATGATTGCCAACTGCAAGAACGGCGTCAGCAGCCACGAGATTGCCCGCGCTGTCGGCGTCACGCAGAAGACCGCGTGGTTCATGTTGCAGCGCATCCGCCTTGCCATGCAGGACGGCCACAGCGGTGGCGGCAAGCTCGGTGGCGAAGTCGAAGTCGACGAAACCTACATTGGTGGCAAGGCTCGCAATATGAGCATCGCCAAGCGGAAGCGCATGGGCATCACGCAGAGCCGCTCGTACGCGGGCAAGGTTGCCGTGATGGGCTTGTTGGAGCGCAACACTGAGAAGGGCCAGAGCCGCGTCCGCACGCTCGTCCTCGGTGGTCGCAAGAAGGGCCACATGCAGCCGAAGGTACGCGACCACATCGAACTCGGCTCGACGGTCAACACCGATGCCCACTTCTCGTATAAGGGCCTGAGCCGCGAGTTCGCGCACAACGTCATCGACCACGCCGAAGCGTACGTGGATGGCACCGTGTACACGAATGGGTTGGAGAACTACTGGAGCCTGTTGAAGCGTTCGATCAAAGGGACGTGCGTTGCGGTTGAACCCTTCCACTTGTTCCGGTATCTGGACGAACAGGCGTTTCGGTTCAACGAGCGCACGAACAACGACGCGGGCCGCTTCGATCTGGCGATCTGCGGCATCGTCGGCAAGCGCCTGACCTATGACACGTTGATTGGGGCGGGGGCTGGCGTTTAGCGACGCGACCGGGAAGCGCCTGACTCGCCAGAAGCGCGGGAAACACCGCGTTTCTTGACCTTTGGCTTCGGGCCGCGTTTACGTGGATTCAGCGCAGACGCGGCCTTTTCCGCCTCGACCCGCCGTACAATCTCGTCCTTCGGCACCGTCAATAGACGATCTACGAGCGAGGTGAAGGCTTGATATCCCTTCGTCGGGCGTCCCATTGCGCCTCCATAGTAATGCTGTTCGTTGGCCTTTCAACGTCCGTGCTCGCCCAAGTTGACAAGGGCGGTCCATTACAGCCACCAGCCCCAGGTCGCGGGAACGCCGAGCGTGCAGCACAAACTGAGCCCCAAGGCCGAGGCAACTTCACCGGCGCGGTGCCATCGATCCCCAACGATCAACCGCCCATCAACATAAGCGTCACACCCTCGGTCGTAACAAACGCTCCAACACCAAGCCAAGCCAATTATTACGGCAATGCGGCTGAATGGGGGATGGTTGCGCTGACCGCCACGATCGCGTGGTTCACGTTCAGGCTGGCACACACCGCTCGAATACAATTCCGGCAACAAACCACCGACACCGCTGAAACCTTGCGCCTCACTAGAGAAGCGAATGAAGCCGCTGCGAGAGATCGGGCTATCGAGCTCGAAGTGCTTCAGAAGCAGGCGAATGATGCGGTCATGGCTCTCTACTTGGCGCAACGAGCACGCGTCGGGGCATCGCACGTCAGGATCGGAAACATTGGTCCGAATCGCGCATTGATTGGCGAGGTCGGACTGAGGAATTGGGCTGGTAAGCCCGCGCGCCCCGAGCAGGTTTCTATGGATCTTCACGTTGGGCCATTGCCACAGACGCCGAGTTACAACAATTGGCACCCTTACGATTTCGTGTTGGTCGCCGGTGCTGGCCGGAAAACCTATAAGCAGGATTTAACGCGACCATTGACTGACGCCGAATGGTTGGACATCGAAGCCGGAAAATTTGAACTGTTCTTTTACGGGCGCGCTACCTACCAAACGATGGGAAACAACGTGCACACCGGCTTCTGTTCGCGGTACGACCACGTGACGAAGGAGTTTCAGCGTACCTACGCACCCGCATACAACGAAGAGACTTAGAACTAGAAGCGCCAAAAGGCACACTTCTAGCTCTACATACGCAAATCCTGCTTCGGAAGGTCGCTGGCCTGTCGGCGACAAGTTAACACGCTTCCCCCATGAAGTATATTATTGCCACTGCTAGCTACTTCCAGATATCGAATGCCTGGATGGCATGCGATGCGAGAATCGAGGAAACGCCGGTGGAACTGACGCTTGGTTCGATCAGCATGGGGACCTCCCCCGAGGATCCAGGTGCGTAGATTGTTGGCTCCGCAACGAGCATCCCAACCTGCTGAACTGGCAATTGCAGCGTGTAGCTGATTACAGGTGACAGAGAGAGGAAACAGACGAACGCTGCGTCGGAGCGCCAATCGCTATTGTTCATATATCCATATTCCAAAGTTGAGGCCGCGAGTAAATGGCGTCCAATGCGGGCGCCACCTTTGATTAGTTCGCCATCCAGGACTGGCGTCCCCCCGCTGCTGTCACCACTCCGACCGAATACCGTGGAGGAATTGGGTTAGTAGCGTCTCAGGACGAGTCTAGTTGTTCCGATCGGGGAAGGCCAAACTTGGAAGGATGGGCGACAGGACCGCCCTCTGGTATGAGGGTTGGGGTGGTGCACAGACCTCGCGAGGCAGGTCAGGCGGACCGAACGGTCGTCGGCTCCGCGGTGTCGTTCGGCGTCGGCACCTGTCCGATTCGTCGAATCGAATCTGACGAGCGCCCGGCGCCCGATTTCGCTGTGGTACCGTAGCGGCCTCGTGCCTTTCATGGACAGGAGCGCTGCGATGTCTGCCGCTGGTTTCGCGAGAGTCTGCCTCACTCTGCCGTTTGTCGTGTGGATAGCGCTTCAGGGAGGCCGGGTCCACACGCAGGAAGTTCAGCCGGTCAACAGCGGGGCGAATCCGTATCGCACCATCCGGAACTGGGGGATGGTGCCGGAGGGACGGCCGTGGGGCGCCGCGAACGGCGTCGCCATCGACCGTGATGGCACGTCGGTCTGGGTTGCCGATCGATGCGGGACCGGCGTGGGCTGCGTGGGTTCCAACGTGGATCCCATCCAGAAATTCGATGAGTCAGGCAAGCGGCTCACGAGCTTTGGCGGCGGGATGTTCGTGTGGCCGCATGGCCTCCATGTAGACCGGGATGGAAACGTGTGGGTGGCCGACTCACGACGCCCGAGTCCGGATGAGCTGAAGATGTTTCCCGGAGAAAGCAACAAGGGAAGCGTCGTGGTCAAGTTCAGCCCGGAGGGCAAGATCCTCATGACGCTGGGGAAGTTCGGTATAGCTGGAAATCCTCCGGACGCCTTGACCGATCCCACCAACGTCTTGACCGCTCCGAATGGCGACGTGTACGTCGCGGAGAGCCACACCAACGTCGAGGACCCGAATCTCGTTGGACGCATCTCGGTGTTCGACAGGACCGGGAAGTTCATCAGGACGATCGGGAAGACGGGGACCGGACCGGGCGAGTTCCGAACGCCGCACGCGATGGTCTTTGATTCCCAGGGCCGGCTGATCGTCGCCGACCGCCACAATCACCGCATTCAGATCCTCGACAAGGACGGGAAGTATCTCGGTGAGTACAAGGAGTTCAGCCGCGTCAGCGGGCTGGCCATCGACAGAAACGACACGATCTATGCAGCCGACTCGGAATCGACCGAAAGGACTCACCCTGGCTGGCGTAAGGGGATTCGGATCGGGAGCCTCAAAGACGGCAGGGTGACGATCTTCATTCCAGGCCACGAAACGAATTCCCCGGATGGAGCCATGGGAGAAGGGATCGCCCTCGACGCCGCCGGCAACTTGTACACCGCGGAGGCCACCGTGAGGGGCGTGTCGAAGTACGTCAAGAACTAAGACGCCGAAAAGCTCGGCAACTTCACCGCGCGTGACGCTAGCTGGGCTTCCGGCGCCTGCGAATTGCCGCCTCCTGCTGTTCGCGAATCAGTCCCGTCTTCGGATGTACGTACAATCCAGCGATCGGATCTTCGCACATCCGGCCGAAGTGCCTGCGGTCGTTCGTGTAAGCGAGGCCATCGTCGCCGATGTGGCAATCGGCCTCGATCTCGAGCATGACGTGATTCCAGATGTGGGATCCGCTGATGCCACGGCGATCGAGCTTCCGCGACAACTCGCTGTGGACCTTGCTCCACGGCCTGCCAATACAGGAACGCAGATAGCGCTTTAGCGGGTTGATGAGATCCGAGAGCTCCTTCGCCTCGTACCCGTACTGCCGCCGGCGCGCGACCGGCAGGCGGGTGGGTTCGTCGTACTCGTGGTCGGGATCGTAGCGCCGGATGCGCGGTCCCGTCGTCTTGTTGCTCTTGTTGCGGTGACCGCGTCTCGGACGTTCGGTCACCACCTTGGCCATGTCATCACGCATGGGATCGCCGCCTCCAGGCCAGCCGACCAGAATGCCAGAGTGACGCGGCCGTGTCCAGCGAGGGTGTGGCCCCTCACGGCATCTCGATGTTGCGGTCATGCACATCCGTCCTTCGGACTCCTCGTCGTGAGGCGCGCCATTCTGATCTGACACACTTACGTAGCCGAACGATTCGAATCACACATTTTCGGCACAAGCCGGCAGCCGGCCCTCTTTACGCCTTCCCGTGCCTTGGCGCGGAACGTCTCGTTCCGGCATTTCGTTGCACCGCCTTCCGTGTCGATTCAGACAGAAACGTATGGAGAGAGTGACACTCATACAAGAGCGAACCTAATTTGCGTGACGCGATCTCGCTTCTGCGAATGCCAGAACCCAAGCGATGTCAGGCGGTTAAGCGATCTCCGGTGCCGGCGCTCGACGTGGCGCGCCCATTGCTGGTTCGCAGGCATCCCTCCTCGTCGTTTGTGACCAGTGGAGAACGCGGGGATTCATGACCTTGCGCGTGGGGGCGCCGTGGAAAGGATCGACATGTTCAAGATCGGTGTGTGCAGAAAGTCCTCGACTCTCAAGACGTGCTGGCGGGCGATATGCGGATCGTCGGCGCTTACCTTGGCGCTCGCCGCGCCGTCGCTGGCCCAGACAGCGCCGCCAGTCAGCATTGGCGGCGGCGTGCGAACGAGCTTCGTTCACACAGAGCCTGACGGTGGCGATGGCACGGATGCGTTCCAGTTGGACAGCGTCCGCCTCTACGTGAGTGGAACGGTCACCGACAAGATCAAGATCATGTTCAACACGGAGTACGACGGCGCCGGCAACGACGTCAACGTGCTCGATGCAGCCGCGCAGTTCGGTTTCTCCGACAAGGCCAACATCTGGGTCGGCCGATTCCTCCCGCCGAGTGACCGTGCGAATCTCTACGGTCCGTACTACTCCCACCACTGGTCCGTGTACACCGACGGTGTCCAGGACGGCTACCCCTTCATCTTCCAGGGCCGTGCGAACGGCGCGCTGTACTGGGGACAGTTCGGCAAGGTCAAGGTGTCGGCCGGTGCGTTTGACGGCACCACGCTGACAGGGGACGACACCATCCTCGGCGCTGGACGCGTCCAGGTGAACTTCTGGGATCAGGAGGGCGGCTACTACCTGAACGGCACCTACTACGGCGACAAGAACCTGCTGACGCTCGGCGCGGCCGGCCAGGTGCAGGGTAGCGACAAGTCGGCCTACAGCGTGGACTTCCTGCTCGAACGGAAAGTGCCGATGGGTGGCGCGGTCTCGGTAGAAGCGGAGTGGGCGAAGTACGACCATCTGGGAGGTTACAGCGCGAGCTACGGCACCGACGACGGCGGCTATGTGCTCGGGGCCTACCTGTTCCCGAAAACGGTCGGGATGGGCAGGTTCGAGGTGCTTGGCAAGTTCGCCAAGGCACGCTTTCGCGAGGGGCTCCTTCCCGCGGATCTCAACTTCGATCAGAAGACCACGGAAGTGGATCTCAACTACGTCATCAAGCAGTTCAACGCGCGCGTGATGATCTTCTACAAGGACACGCGATTCACCGCCGTGCGCACCGACTTCAAGCAGGTCGGCGTCGGCCTCCAGTTGCAGATGTGATGCGTCCGACTCAATTCTCCGCCCGATTCACAGCGCCTCTCTCAATCAGGAGCGAACTATGAAGCTGAAATATCTCTGTCTCACCGCCTGCCTGCTGGCTGCCGGGCTCGTGCTGCCGCAGGCGGCGGCCGCCCAGGCCACGATCAAGGTCGGTATCCTGCACTCGCTGTCCGGCACGATGGCCATCAGCGAGACGACCCTCAAGGACACGATCCTGATGATGATCGACGAGCAGAACAAGAAAGGCGGGCTGCTCGGCCGGAAACTCGAAGCCGTCGTGGTCGATCCGGCCTCGGACTGGCCGCTCTTTGCCGAGAAGGCGCGTGAGCTGCTCGAAAAGGACAAGGTTGCCGTCGTCTTTGGATGCTGGACGTCGGTGTCCCGGAAGTCCGTCCTGCCGGTCTTCGAGAAGAACAACGGCCTGCTCTTCTATCCGGTCCAGTACGAGGGTGAGGAATCCTCGAAGAACGTGATCTACACCGGCGCGGCGCCCAACCAGCAGGCGATACCAGCGGTGGACTACCTGATGAAGGAGGTCGGCGTAAAGCGATGGGTGCTCGAGGGCACCGACTACGTCTATCCGCGCACCACCAACAAGGTGCTCGAGGCCTACCTGAAGTCGAAAGGCGTCGCCGCAGCGGACATCTCCATCAACTACACGCCGTTCGGCCACTCGGATTGGCAGACGCGAATCGCGGCGATCAAGCGGTTCGGCTCTGCGGGCAAGAAGACCGCGGTCGTGTCCACGATCAACGGAGATGCGAACGTACCGTTCTACAAGGAGCTCGGCAACCAGAAGATCTCGGCGGAAGACATCCCCGTCGTCGCCTTCTCGGTCGGTGAAGAGGAACTGTCCGGCGTCGATACCAAACCGCTGGTCGGTCACCTCGCGGCCTGGAACTACTTCCAGAGCGTGGTCACCCCGGCGAACAGAGACTTCATCACGAAGTGGAAGGCGTACATCAAGAAGGCCGACCGGACGACCAACGACCCGATGGAAGCGCACTTCATCGGCTTCAACCTCTGGGCCCAGGCCGTCACCAAGGCGGGTTCGGTCGATGTCGAGAAGGTGCTCGCCGTGCTGCCTGGTCTCGAAACGCCCAACCTGACTGGTGGTATGGCGAAACTTCTCCCGAATCACCATATCACCAAGCCTGTTTACATCGGCGAGGTACGTGCTGATGGACAGTTCGACGTGGTGTGGAAGACGACCGGTACCGTGCCCGGAGACGCGTGGTCGGACTTCCTGCCTGTCAGTCAAGACACCGAGGCCGACTGGGTGAAGCTGAAGTGCGGGAACTACAACACAAAGACGAAGACGTGTTCGGGACAGAACTACAAGTGAGGTCGGAATTGGTGTGATCGTGGGAACGCCCGGCGGGCGGCAGTGGCTCCTCTCACTGCTGCTCGCCGTTTTTGTCCTTTCCCCGCGCGTGCTCGTAGGGCAATCGCCGGCCGACGCCTTTCAGGCGGTGCTGGCGGAGCTGCGTGAGGCCAGCTACCTCGACAAGGAAGCGATCGCGGAGCGACTGATCGCGACGGGTCATCCCAGTGCGGGTCCTGTCCTCACCGCCCTGTTCGAGGACCGCCTGTTCGTCAGGAGCCAGGACCAGCAGGTGGTGATCGGCAAGACCAACGGTGACGATGTGCCGTCGGTGCCGCTCGTGGATCCGCTCACGCTCGCCGATGCCGGCACCGCGGCAACGGAAGGGCTGACCAAGATCGGGACGAACAACCGTCTGCGACGCTTCCTGCGGACGACCGTGGCGCGGTTCGCCCTTGCGAGCCCCGACGCCGCGGTGCGCCTCGCCGCGGTCAAGGACATGGTTCGGACGCTCGACGCCTCCACGGTGGAACTGCTCAATCAGCGGGCGGCAGCCGAAACCGACATGGCGGTGAAGTACGAAATCGAGACCGGCCTCGCGCTGGCAGCGCTCGATGGTGACGATCCCCAGATCCGCCTGCGGGCTGTCGAGACGTTGTCGAGTCGTTTGAGGCCCGAGGTCCGCAATCGGCTCGCGGCTCTCATCGAGCCTGACGCGAGCGGGCAGGCGTCGGAACCCGATGCGGCCGTCAGGCAAGCCGCGACGGACGCCGTCCGGAGCATCGACTCGTCGCGCACCTTCTATTCCGGCATCGAGACATTGTTCTTCGGTCTCAGCCTTGGTTCGGTCCTGGTGCTCGCCGCGATCGGCCTGGCGATCACCTTCGGCGTCATGGGCGTCATCAACATGGCGCACGGCGAGTTGATGATGTTGGGCGCTTACACCACGTACGTCGTACAGATGGCGATGCCGAATCACATCGGATGGTCCATTGCGGTGGCCGTTCCTGCGGCCTTCCTCGTCGCCGGTCTCGCCGGCGTGATCGTCGAACGCACGATCATCCGATTTCTTTACGGCCGGCCCCTCGAGACGCTGCTCGCCACCTTCGGCGTCAGTCTGGTGCTGCAGCAGCTGGTTCGTTCCGTCTTCTCTGCGAACAATCGCTCCGTCGAGACACCGGCGTGGATGAGCGGGACCTGGCAAATTAACGAAGCGCTTGCCATCACCCTCAATCGGCTCTACATCGTCGCCTTCACTCTTATCGTGTTCGTGACGCTCCTGGCCGTGCTGAAGCGCACGCGCATGGGACTGCAGATCAGAGCCGTTGCGCAGAACCGGGGGATGGCGAGAGCCATGGGCATCCGGAGCGAATGGGTGGATGCCGCCACGTTCGGACTCGGGTCTGGGATCGCCGGCATGGCGGGGGTGGCGCTCAGTCAGCTCACCAACGTCGGACCGAATCTCGGACAGGCCTATATCATCGATACGTTCATGGTCGTCGTGTTCGGCGGCGTCGGCAATCTGTGGGGCACGCTCATCGGCGGGATGTCCCTGGGCATCGTCAACAAGCTGCTCGAGCCGTATGCGGGCGCGGTGCTCGGTAAGATCCTGGTGCTCGTCGTGCTGATTCTGTTCATTCAGCGACGGCCGCGCGGCCTCTTTCCGCAGACCGGACGTGCCGCCGAGGGTCTCTCGTGATCGCGGCCAGTGCCTGGAAAGCGGTGCGCGAGCAGGATCGCGGGGGCGTGGTGCTGCTCGCGCTCCTCGCGGCGATCGTGGTCGCCGTCCCCGTGCTCAACCTGGCGGTGCCGGCCTCCTCGCCGTTTCATCTCTCCACGTACGTGCTCACGCTGCTCGGCAAGTACCTGTGCTACGCGATGCTGGCGCTCGCCGTCGATCTGATTTGGGGCTTCTGCGGAATCTTGAGCCTTGGCCATGCCGCCTTCTTTGCCCTGGGCGGCTACACGATGGGCATGTACCTGATGCGCCAGATCGGGACGCGCGGCGTGTACGGCCACCCGATCCTGCCGGACTTCATGGTGTTCCTCAACTGGAAGGAGCTGCCATGGTTTTGGCTCGGGTTCGACCACCTCTGGTTTGCGCTCTCCATGATGGTGCTCGTGCCCGCCCTGCTGGCATTCGTGTTCGGCTGGCTCGCGTTCCGTTCCCGTGTCACCGGCGTCTACCTGTCGATCATGACCCAGGCGCTCAGCTATGCATTGATGCTGGCGTTCTTCCGCAACGACATGGGCTTCGGCGGCAACAACGGGTTCACCGACTTCAAGGACATTCTGGGCTTCGACGTACAGCGGGACGCCACGCGCGTCGTGCTGCTCGTGACCACGGCCCTGGCGCTGGCGGCGAGCTACTGCGCGTGTCTCGCGATCGTGCGGTCACGCGCAGGTCGGGTGATCCGCGCGATTCGCGACGCCGAGAGCCGGACGCGCTTCCTCGGCTATCGTGTCGAGTCGTACAAACTGTGGGTCTTCGTGTTCTCGGCGGTGGTGGCCGGCGTCGCCGGAGCGTTGTACGTGCCGCAGGTCGGCATCATCAATCCGGGAGAGTTCGCCCCGATCAACTCGATCGAGGTGGTCATCTGGGTGGCGGTCGGCGGACGCGGCACGCTCTACGGCGCCGCCGCGGGCGCGGTACTCGTCAACTACGCCAAGACGTTTTTCACGGGTGCACTGCCCGAGGTGTGGCTCTATGCGCTCGGAACGCTCTTCGTGCTCGTGACCCTGTTCCTGCCTCGCGGCATCATGGGGCTGGCGTCGGTACGCCGCTCGACGACATGAACACCTATCTCGCGAACGCCATCGACGCGGCTGTGCCAACTGGGCGCTGGCGCGAGATGCGGGAAGCCGCCACGAAGCGGGCGCCGCCGCAACTGCTCGGCAAGATCCTCTATCTCGAGCGCGTGACCGTCAGCTTCGACGGATTCAAGGCGCTCAACGCGCTCACGCTGTACGTAGACCCGGGTGAGCTGCGTTGCGTCATCGGCCCCAACGGCGCCGGTAAGACGACCATGATGGACGTCATTACGGGCAAGACCCGCCCGGATGAGGGTTCCGCCTGGTTCGGCCAGAACGTGAATCTCCTGGAGCTGACCGAGCCGGAAATCGCGCAGCGAGGCATCGGTCGAAAGTTTCAGAAACCAACGGTGTTCGAGGCGCTCACGGTCTTCGAAAACCTGGAGCTGGCCCTGGCTGGCCCGAAATCGTTCTGGCGGATGCTGGTGGCGCGGCTGGCGCCGGCGGAACGTGAGCGCATCGATGAGGTGATCGAGGTCATCGGCCTGACCGCGCAGCGAGGACTTCTGGCGGGCGCGCTGTCGCACGGCCACAAGCAATGGCTGGAAATCGGCATGCTGCTCATGCAGCAGCCGGAGCTTCTGCTCGTGGACGAACCGGTCGCCGGGATGACGCCCCAGGAGACCGAGCGCACGGCGCAACTCCTCTTGTCGCTTGCGGGGAAGCACTCGGTCGTCGTCGTCGAGCACGACATGGATTTCGTACGGTTGATTGCCGGCCGCGTGACGGTTCTGCACGAGGGAAGCGTACTCGCCGAGGGCGACATGGACATGGTGCAGAACGATCCGCGCGTCATCGAGGTTTATCTCGGCGCATGAGCTTCTTGACGATCACGACCCTCAATCAGTCCTACGGCGGCAGCCACACGCTGTGGGATGTCGATTTCGTCGTCCCGAAAGGCTCGCGGACCTGTCTCATGGGGCGCAACGGGATGGGGAAGACCACCCTGCTGAAGTGCATCATGGGTCTGCTTCCCGTGACGTCCGGCGCAATGACGTTTGCGGGCACCGACATCAAGGGACTGCCGGCGGAGAGCCGGGCACGCCTCGGCATCGGCTACGTGCCGCAGGGGCGCGAGATTTTTTCGCAACTCACGGTCGAGGAGAACCTGCGCATCGGCCTTGGTGTGCGTGAAGACAAGGCGCGCGCCATTCCGCCGAGCATCTTCGAGCTGTTCCCGGTGTTGAAGAGCATGCTGCACCGTCGGGGCGGCGACTTATCCGGAGGGCAGCAGCAGCAATTGGCCATCGGCCGAGCGTTGGTGCTCGAGCCCACGCTGCTCATCCTGGACGAGCCGACCGAGGGAATTCAACCGAACATCGTCCACGAGATTGGCAATGTCATTCTCGAGCTGAATCGCTACGCTGGCGTGACGGTGCTCATCATCGAACAGAAGCTGTCTTTCGCGCGGCGGGTGGCGAGCGATTTCCGGATCCTCGAAAAGGGCCGTTGCGTGGCGGACGGTCCCATCCACGATCTCACCGATGAGTTGGTGCGGGACCATCTCAGTGTGTGAGCAACGTCCACGGCCCGATACCCAATGCCAGCAAGCCTGTCACCGGCCTTAGGCCTCGAGCCTTGGGCTTTGGCGGGCCGTGATCGGCGGTACGATGGTCGCCGTGACCGCTCTGGATTCGCCGGCATTTCGCACGGCCGCCGACGCCACCGCCGCTCATGGGCGCGGCGAGCTCACGGTGGTTCGTGGGCGCGAAGGACAGAGCGTGGTCACGCGGGCTTACTCAACGAGTCCCCTTCGTTTGCTCACACCGAAGAACCATGGGTCCGCGGCCTGGATATACACCTCCAGCTACGGGGGCGGACTCGTGGACGGCGACCGGATCGAGTTGGATCTGGACATCGGTCCCGGGGCCGCGGCGTTCGTCTCCACGCAGGCCTCGACCAAGGTGTATCGTTCGTCGCGGGGCGCGAGCACCGAACTTCACGCGCGGATCTCGCCGGGGGGGCTCCTGGCGCTAGTACCCGATCCGGTTGTCTGCTTCGCGGATGCCCGGTACAAGCAGATCCAGTCGTTCGCTCTCTCGGCAGATAGCGGACTCGTTGTCGTGGACTGGGTGTCGTCGGGGCGGCACGCGTCCGGCGAGCGATGGGCGTTCCATGAGTACGTCGCGCGCGTACGCGCCGAAGTGGATGGGAAGGTGGTTCTTCACGACGCGTTGGCGCTGCGCCGTGACGACGGAAACCTGCAGGACCGACTGGGACGGGTCGACGTACTGGCGATGGTGATGATCCTCGGCAAACCCCTGCGCGAGCGGTCGGCTGAGGTCGTCAGGACGGTGGCGGAGATCCCGGTCCGCCGCCGGCCGGAGCAGCTCATCTCGGCCGCGCAGGTTGGCGAATGGGGGTGCGTCGTGCGGATAGCCGGGGCGTCGGTCGAACGGGCGGCCCGAACGATTCGCGAGTATCTCGGGTTTCTCCCGGATCTGCTGGGTGACGACCCGTGGGCGAGAAAGTGGTAGGAGGGCGACGATGCATCTGACACCGCGGGAAATCGACAAGCTGATGCTTCACCAGGCGGGTGTGCTGGCGCAGAAGCGCCTCGCACGTGGACTCCGGCTGAACTATGTCGAGGCGGTGGCGCTCATCGCTGCACAGTTGCTGGAACTGATTCGCGATGGGCACTCCGTGGCCAGCCTGATGGATCTGGGCCGGACCATTCTCGGCCGTGCCGACGTGCTCGACGGGGTGGCGGAGATGATCGACGAGGTGCAAGTCGAGGGCACCTTTCCTGACGGCACGAAGCTCGTGACCGTGCATCACCCGATCGTGGCCGAGCGCGGGGATCGC
The DNA here is from genome assembly GCA_021731165.1 of Acidobacteriota bacterium. Classification (GTDB taxonomy): domain Bacteria; phylum Acidobacteriota; class Vicinamibacteria; order Vicinamibacterales; family UBA2999; genus JAKFXY01. Next base: position 33,164 of record JAKFXY010000054.1, read on the forward strand.
GCGCTGGCGTTCTTCGGAAGCTTCTTCGCGCTCGAGACTCAGCCGAATACGGGCGTGGCGAGACGCGCCCCGTCGCACCCGCACCACGTGTCTGGTGAAGCGTCACAAGTGGCGACAAAGGATGTGGCCAGAGAAGTCCCGGGAGAGATCATCGTCCGCGACGGTGAGATCGTCATCAACGAGGGCCGGGAGGCGATCGAGCTACAAATCGTCAACAGGGGAGACCGGCCCATACAAGTTGGCAGCCACTACCATTTCGTCGAAACCAATCGTGCATTGGTCTTCGATCGCCAGGCCGCCTACGGGATGCGTCTCGACATTCCCGCTGGCACCGCCGTGCGATTCGAGCCTGGAGAAGCCAAGACCGTAAGTCTCGTGCCGATTGCAGGCGCGCGCGTGATTCGCGGCGGCAACGGGTGGGCGTCCGGTCCGGTGACCAGCGACAAGAATCTTGGAACTCTGGCCTGACATGGGTTATCGCATCAATCGTCAGCACTACGCCGGAATTTTCGGACCGACGACCGGCGATCGTGTCCGCCTCGCCGACACGCAGCTCATCGCGGAAGTTGAAGCTGACGCCACCGTCTACGGCGACGAGTGCAAATTCGGCGGCGGTAAAGTCCTTCGCGACGGGATGGGACAGGCCGCGGGCGTGTCCGACGCCGACGCGCTGGACTGCGTCATCACCAACGCGCTCATCATCGACTGGACCGGCATTCGCAAGGCAGACGTCGGGATCAAGGGAGGGCGGATTGCCGGCATCGGCAAGGCCGGAAACCCGGATGTGATGGCGGGCGTGACTCCAGGCATGGTCGTCGGCCTGACGACGGAGGCCATTGCCGGGGAGGGGCTCATCCTGACGGCCGGCGGCATTGACACCCATATTCACTTCATCAGCCCGCAGCAGGTGTACGAGGCATTGGCGAGCGGGGTGACGACCTTCATCGGGGGAGGGACCGGCCCCGCGACGGGCACCAACGCCACGACGTGCACGCCTGGCTCGCGGCACATCGAGTTGATGCTGCAGGCGACCGATACGCTGCCGATGAACTTCGGGTTTCTCGGCAAGGGCAATTCCTCACGTCCAGAGGGCATGGAGGAACAGATTCGCGCCGGGGCGGTCGGTTTGAAGCTCCATGAAGACTGGGGTTCCACGCCGGCAGCCATTGACTGCTGTCTGACCGAGGCCGATCGCTTCGATGTCCAGGTCGCGATTCACACTGACACCCTCAACGAGTCGGGCTACGTGGACGATTCTATTGCCGCGTTCAAGGGGCGGACGATACACACGTACCACACCGAAGGGGCTGGGGGCGGGCACGCACCCGACATCATCAAGGTGTGCGGAGAGCCGAACGTGCTTCCCAGTTCGACGAACCCGACGCGGCCGTTCACGGTCAACACGCTGGACGAGCACCTCGACATGCTGATGGTGTGCCATCACCTCGACAAGAACATGCCGGAGGACGTGGCGTTCGCCGAGAGCCGGATTCGCGGCGAGACGATTGCGGCCGAGGACGTGCTGCACGATCTGGGGGCGATCAGCATGATGTCGAGCGACAGCCAGGCGATGGGTCGGGTCGGCGAAGTCATCACACGCACGTGGCAGACGGCGCACAAGCTTCGCGGCGAGCGCGGTCCGCTCCCGGGTGAGGTCGCCGGCAGCGACAACCTCCGGATTCGCCGCTACATCGCGAAGTACACGATCAATCCTGCATTGACGCACGGGATTGCGGATGAGGTCGGTTCAGTCGAGGTGGGGAAGCTTGCGGATCTCGTCCTGTGGAAGCCGGCGTTTTTCGGCGTCAAGCCTGAGTTGGTCTTGAAGGGTGGGTTCATCGCCTGGGGACAGATGGGCGATCCCAATGCGTCGATTCCCACGCCTCAGCCCGTGTACATGCGTCCCATGTTCGGTGCGTACGGGCGTGCCACCGGCGCGACGTCGCTGGCGTTTGTGTCCAGACTTGCGCTCGATACCGGAACCGTGGAGCGGTACGGCCTGACCAAGCGTCCAGTGGCGGTGCGAGGGTGCCGCACGGTCAGCAAGCGCGACATGAAGTTGAACGATGCGCTGCCTCGCATCCATGTCGATGCCGAGACTTATGTGGTGACGGCCGATGGCGAGGAGCTGCGAGCGAAGCCCGCCCACGTATTGCCGTTGGCGCAGCGATACTTTCTCTTCTAGCGCGTGCTCTCGAAGAAGCGATGTCCGACTGGCTGACGTGGCAGATCGTCGATTCTGCATTCCCCACGGGGGCCTTCGCGCACTCCTATGGCCTCGAGTCGGCATGGCAGCAGGGAGAGGTCGAGGGTCCCGACGGGTTGCGCCGGTTTCTGCGCGGGGCAATCCTGCAGGCGGGCCACGCCACCCTCCCCCTGCTGAACAGCGCCTATCACCACCCGGAGGATCTCGTCGCGCTCGACGAAGTGTCCGACGTGTTCCTGCTCAATACGGTGGCCAACCGCGCCAGTCGCATCCAGGGTCGATCGCTTGTGGCGACGGCGGCGCGCATCTGGCCAACGGAGCCAATGATGGCGTTGAGGACGCTGTCTCAGGCGACCTGCGCGCACGTGGCTCCGTTGTCGGGAGCGGCGTTTCGCACGCTTGACCTTCCACTCGGCACCGCGCAGAGGGTGGCGCTCTTTGGCGCGGCGCGCGCCGTGATCGCGGCGGCAGTACGACTGGGGATTGCTGGAAGCTTTGAGGCCCAGCGGCTGCAGCATGCCAGCGCCGCTTGGCTCGAGGAGGTCGCGCGGCGCTGCGGCACGCTCACGGTAGACGACCTGGCGCAGACCGCGCCGGTCGTCGACATACTTCAGGCCGGTCACGACCGGCTGTACTCACGGTTGTTTCAGTCGTGATCCGCAGTGCGGATCACGGTATCAGCTGCTTCGGCAGAGGAGAAGCCAGTGCACTACCTTCCGCATGACCACACGCACCCGGACATGCACGACCCCGAGGGGCCAGGCTCGTTTCACGAACGGCAGGCGGCGCTGGCGCGGGACTATGGTGAGCGGGCGTTCACCGTCGGCATCGGCGGTCCGGTCGGGAGCGGCAAGACGGCGTTGCTCCTGGCGCTTTGCCGCCTGCTTCGCGATCGCTACAACCTGGGCGTCGTGACAAATGACATTTTCACGAAAGAGGACGGCGAGTTCCTCGTTCGTCACAAGGCACTCGCACCCGAGCGTATCGTGGCGGTTGAGACGGGGGGGTGTCCGCACACGGCGGTACGTGACGATGTCAGCCAGAACCTGGACGCGCTCGGACGGCTGATGGTGAAGTTCGGACCGGATCTCTTGTTCGTGGAGAGCGGCGGCGACAACCTGGCCGCGCAGTTCAGCCGTGAGCTCGCCGACTTCACGATTTACGTGATTGACGTGTCGGGCGGCGACAAGATCCCCAGGAAAGGGGGGCCAGGTATCACGCAGTCGGACCTGCTGGTGATCAACAAGACCGATCTCGCGCCGCTCATCGGCGCCGATCTCGAGGTCATGGCTCGTGACGCGCGGAAGATGCGTGGCGACGGCCCGTTTATATTCGCCCAAGTGACCAACAACATCGGCGTCGGCGAGATCGCTGACCACCTCCAGGGCAGCTGGGCGCGCGCGACGAACCGCACACCCGGCCACCGATCCCAAACGTCGACAGTCGCTGCTCCGCCGATTCCGGGCGGGTGACCCAGCCGGCCTCGCCATCCACGTCGGACGCCAGCCTCGTGTAGTCACGTACGGACAACGCGGTCCTCTGGAGCTGGCTTCCTCCGTTATTCTTGAAATCCTACGGTTTCTGACTCTTGTCCGGCGGTGGAGGTCCAGGTTTCGCTCTGATCTCGCACGCCTGGTAGCCCCGGGCGGCCGAACGAACCCACTGTCACAAAGGTAGGTTGATTTTCGTTGGCTGGACGTGAGACTCTTACGCCGCTTCTTCGGCGGCATGTCGGCCGAAGCTACCCGCAGTTGTTATTACGTCTGTCGTCTGTTTGGCGTTTCAGGCGGTCGCTCACCTCAATTCGTCTGGACGCATTCCGGCGGCGTAACCCCGGCTCTTCCGGGACGTGATGCGGACGGGGACGCGCGGCAGTACGAGCGCGGAACCTTCCGGAGATACAGATCAAGGTCTCAGAGAGGCACTCGGAGGTACGCGGTGTTCGCACGGTTGCGGGCACCCCGGGCACCCGAATGACACGCGCGATGACATTGGAGGTAGAGATGCGGAAGTTGACCGTGTTCCTGGGTGTCCTAGTGGGACTCCTCGTCGTTCCGGCGGCCGTGTATGCGCAAGCGTCGATTACCGGTGTGGTGCGGGATACCTCGGGAGCGGTGCTCCCGGGCGTGACGGTGGAAGCGGCCAGCCCCGCCCTGATCGAAAAGGTGCGGTCGGTCGTGACCGACGGCAGCGGCCAGTATCGCGTCATCGACTTACGTCCCGGTGCCTATACGGTAACGTTCAGCCTGCCTGGGTTCCGGACGTTCAGGCGCGAAGGCATCGAGCTGACCGGCACCTTCACGGCGACGGTGAACGCCGACATGGCCGTAGGGTCACTCGAGGAAACGATCACCGTGACCAGCGCCTCGCCAATCGTTGACGTGCAGAGCGCGCGTCAGCAGGAGGTCATCGGGCGGGACGTGATTGAGG
>JAKFXY010000051.1 GCA_021731165.1 Acidobacteriota bacterium
AGAACGACTATGCCGTGTCGTGCCAGGACGGCAACAAGTATCGCGTGTATATGAATGCCGCGGGGCGGGTGGTTGTCGAGAAGCGCAAGTAGCCGTTCGCGGGTCGTTCCGGGCTTGACCTGGAATCCAGTGCGTCAGGATTCGTGGCCGTCGCGGTGGTGTTGATTCGCGTCATGGCCGAGTCTCTTCGCTGATTGCCGGCTTGCCAGAAGACACCGACAGCATGATCCCCACGCCGATGGCCACAAGGGCGCCAATGCCGATCCAGATCGGTGCGGCCCGACTGAGCACACCGGTCTGCCACAAGGCAAGGCCGACCCCAAGAGCCAGAATGACGTACCCAACGAGAAACAGATGGATGAATCGCATATGTGATGCTGAGCATAGCCTGCCCATTGGAGGCGTCTGTTCTCTTGTGCACACGTCCCTGGCCCGGCCGCGTGTCATGCTCGGCGTATGAAATCTATTGCAGTCGTGGGTGTGGCGTTGATCGTGCTTGGCCTGGTGGCGCTCGTCTACCAAGGCATCAGCTACACAAGTCGCGACACAATCATCGACATCGGTCCCCTGCACGCGACGGCGGACCGACAGAGGACGCTGCCGCTTCCGCCGGTGCTGGGGATTGCAGCCGTGGCCGGTGGCGTGGCGCTCATGGTTGCCGGCGCGCGCAAGCACGCGTAGCGTCGCCCTCAGGCACTGACCAGATCCGAGAAGCGCCTCAGGGATGTTGAGGGACGGGCCGTCTGTGGGGACCGGGTTATTACCGCCAGCGGCGGCCTCGGTCTCGTCCTGATCGTTCTGGTCATCCTATTGCGGTCTGGCTGGCTCTGACTGTGGAGGACACATCCTCCTTCTCGCGAGTGGTGGCATCGTGGCTGCCGCGTCCATGCTCCTCACTCTGCTGCCGGTAGTCCAGTTCCATCACATCGACTTCAATCGCCATAACCTGCCCGTCTATTCCCCGTTCATCGTCCACGGTCAGACTGCGTGCCTGGGTGGTCAGCGATGTCGGGGCTCGGATTCATGTGCGGGCCAGATGAGCTGCGACGGTCGTCAGGAAGTCCTGAATACCCATCGGCTTGGCGATATAGCCATCACACCCTGCGGCGCGAAGGCGCGGCGAGACTCATCCATCGTCTCGGCCAGTTCGTATTGCGCTGTTTTTCCCGTTCCCATGTCGCCGATTGCCGCGAAACGAACCGAGCCCGACTGCAGCGGCAGGGTCGACGGCTGCCCGTACAGTGATGCGCCAATCGCAGCCAGGGCCAGGCAAAGGACGGCGCGCCGCATGATCCGCATCAAGGAATCCGGGGCAGGGCGTCAGGGAGGATGTCCACAATCAGATTCGTCTTGACGTCCTTGAGGACCAGCGCGCGACCGATGATGCGGTAGGCCAGCTCCATCGGCAGGACGGGTAGGCGACGCAACAACGTCGGTGGCATGGTCCCGAGCGGGAGCTCCTCTGGGTACACGCCATTCACGCGCAGAATCGTCGGTGTAACGGAATCTCCCTCCAGGATGGTTCGGCGCATGTTCCGGCCGTTGGGTCCTTGAAGCGTGTCGCGGATGATCTCGCGGAACTGCTCGGCCACGTCGGGTGTGAAGATGGCGCCCTGACGGGAGTCACGCCGCGCCAGGGCAATTTTTTCGGCCAATGCATGTTGCGGGCCGGCGATCTGCTCCGGGTTCGTCGTCGGCCTCAGGGGTGTGACTGAACCATCCAGGTCCTTCAGCAGCGTGACGTAGGCCTGGACGCGGTCCGTGAACACCGATGATGCGCGCGCGGCTTCATTGACCTGTCGCGACGGCCCGGGGTTCGCGCTCGCGGACGCCGCGCACGCCCACAGCGCAAGTCCACACAAAAGGCGTAAAGTCACTGCTCCTCCGCTTCGTTCAACATTTCCTGTACCCGTTCCCGGACGGCTTCCTTCACGGCCTTCTCCACGGTTTCCTTCACGTCCGTCTTGTTCAGGCCGGCGCTCCCTTTCTTCGAAACCACTTCCTTCACCGCTTCCTTCACGAGGGGATTCAGGGGCGAAAGCTTCTCGACCATCTCCTTCAAGTTCTTCTTGAGCACTTGTGGCGTGGTCTGGACCGTTTCGGCGGTCTCCTTCGCCCCCCAGTCCGCTTCAAAGGTGTTCACCAGGCCGCTCACGACTTTCGAGTCGCGCACGATGACGCCGACCTCGCGCCGCGAATCCAGTTCGGCCTTCCGTAGGCTCTGACTGCCCACGAACGCTTCACGCCGGTCGCGAACGATGGTGCGTGTATGCAGGCGGAAGCCGGTAAGCGGTCGGACCCTCAGATGAGGGCTTTTCCGGCCGACAGACCCTATGACTCGGATGTCCACTCCCTTCTTGGCCCGCTCGCTCAGCGCGCGCAACATCTCCGCATCGGCAATCTTGGGGTCGTACAGGAGTAGTTCCTTCTTGGCCCTGCCGATGAGCGCGAGGAGCTGTTTACGGGCATTGATCGGGCTGACGACGAAGGCGTCAAGGCCGGCCTTGTAGGGCCGTCGTTCGTTGTCCGCCCGAAGGAGCCTCAGCGCTTCCTGCAGGAGGTTGCGCCTTCTCGTGACGATGCCGAAGCCGCGGCTGTGGTCGATATCGAGGTGGGTGAAGTTGAAGGACAGCACGTGGAGCAGGCGGTGGTCGATGATCAGCAGTTTGTCGTGATAACGCGAGAGATCGTCGGCGGTCCTCGACACGGTCACGCCGGCCTCGAGGAGACGCATCTCGAGCTTGCGGAGGCTCTTCTCTCCGCCGTGATTGGCGTATGCGATGAGCGCGGACACCGACACGCCACGCTCGGCCGCGTCCTTCAGTGCCACCTCGATCTCGGCACGATCGAACCTGAAGATGACGATGTCGATGCTCTTCTTGGCCTTGGCGATCGCCGTCACGAGCGGCGCGACTCCGTCCTGGGGCTGAATCAGCAGCTTCATTGACCTATTACCACGTGGGCTCACGCTACGTCATGGTGTGGCGGCCCGTCTGTGCAAAAGGGAACGGACAGGGAAGGGCCGCGTCCCTACGCTGGATACATGAGGAAGAACCTCGCGCGAGTGTGCGGCAGAGCGGCTACTGTGACCCTGGCGTTCCTTCTAGGCCTGCCAGCCTTCGCTCAGCAGCTCCCGCGCGCCGCGGTCATCTGGCAGGACCGCGGTGACGTCGCCACGCTGGATCTGGCCGGTGGACCTGGCGGCAGAGATCGCGAGCCGGGTACCGACTTCACATTCATCAAGGAGTCTCGGGACGGATCGTCGCCGAAGTTTGATGTCGAGGACGAACACGGCACCCGGTGGAAGGTGAAGCTCGGGGAAGAGGTGAGATCGGAAACGGCCGCGACGCGCCTCCTGTGGGCCGCGGGCTACGTAGTCGATGAGAACTACTACCGGCCACTCATCCGTGTCCGGGGATTGCCCCGGCTCACCCGCGGGCAGGAGTTCGTGTCACACGGCGACACGGTTGCCGGGGCGCGCCTCGAGCGCGAGCGCGAAAGCGAGGAATCGAGCAACTGGAGCTGGTACGACAATCCCTTTGTCGGCACGCGCGAGTTCAACGGCCTGAGGGTGATGATGGCGCTCGTCAACAACTGGGACCTGAAAGCCGTGAACAACGGCACCTCGGGCACGGCTGGCGGCGGCGGATGGTACGGCATCACGGACTTGGGTGCCACATTGGGGCGTACCGGCAACAGCTTTGGTCGCAGCAAGGGCATGCCGAAGGACTACGCGGAGACCCGGTTCATCGACAGAGTCACGGCCACGCACGTCGATTTCGTGATGCACAGCCGCCCCTTCTTTCTGTCCGTGTTCCATGTCAGCAACTACCGCTTCAGAACACGGATGGAGAGCGTAGCCAAGCACATCCCAATCACTGACGCCCGTTGGATTGGCGACCGGCTCGGACAGTTGTCAACGGAGCAGATCCGCGATGGCTTCCGCGCAGCCGGATTCTCGCCCGCCGATGTCGAGGCGTATACCAGAAATGTGGTGGAGCGCATCGCCGCGCTGACGTCGCTGGAGCCGGACGTCACCATTCCTCCGTCTGCCACGGAGACGCCCGCGACACGGTGTCTCGAATCGACGTGCCGTCAGGTACCCCTTCGCGAAACATTGACGGCGATCAGCCTCGGTTCGACCTATGCGCGAGGAATCGTCGGCGGCTTCGAACAGGGATCCGGACTCGGCGGAGGCGTGCAACTGACATCCGCCGGCGCGATTCCGGCGGTGGAGTTCCGTGCGGCGGCGCTCACGTCTGCCCGTCGCGACCGGCGTTTCGATCTCGAAGCGTTCTTCCCGAACATCGGCGGGAGCCGGAACCACGCCGATGTCTGGTTCAGCTACGTGCAGCGTGAAACCGATTTCTTCGGCATCGGGCCGCGCACACCCGAGACCCTCGACACCCAGTTCGCGATCACGCGACGGAGCTATCAGGCGTCGCTCTATCGGGACCTTGCCGAGCGCGTCCAGGGCGGCGTCTACGCGCAAGCGATGTACGCGCGGAGCGCCCCCGGCCAGGATGTCACCGACCTCCCGGTCTCCCTGCGTACACAGATCGTGTCGTTCGGCGGCTTTCTCGCCTACGACACGCGTGACAACCGCATTGGCTTGACTAGAGGCGTCAACCTCTACGGGCGAGTCGCGTCGGCAGAGGGGTTCGGCCATCACGATGCACTGACCCACTACGGCTGGTTCGAAGGTGAAGTCGATGTGCGGGCCTACGCTCCGCTCGGAAGTCCCCGGACCTCGCTGCTGCTGCGCTCTCGAGGACAGCTCAAACGACCGAAGGGCGGCGGGAGCCAGATTCCCTTCTACGACCTCTCATGGCTGGGTGGACGGCAGTACCTCCGTGGCTTCGCGTCCTATCGCTTTCGCGCCAACAACGTGTTGTTGTTCTCGAGCGAGCTTCAACAGACGGTGTACTCGATGACCCCTGTCCGAGGCATCGACATGTTTGCCTCCGCGGACGCAGGCCAGGTCTGGGGTGATGCCCGTTCCTCCACGGAGCCGGCAATCCTGGACAATCAGAAATTCAGCTCGCGCAACTGGCACGCGGGGCTGGGAGGAGGGCTGCAGTACCGGCACTCGCGCAGCCTCGCCGCACGCGCCGAGCTGGGTCGAAGCGACGAGGGCACTCGGATCTACGTATCCCTGTCGCGCGGTTTCTAGCATGAAGGTCTACGGAAAGCATCGCGTTCCCGGACGTCTCTTCGTGGTCGAAGGGATCGACGGGTCCGGCAAGAGCACGCAGCTGGCGTTGCTGCACCAATGGCTCGCCTCTGAAGGATATGGCACCTGTTTCAGCGAATGGAATTCCTCGGCGCTGGTACGGGACGTGACTCGTCGGGGCAAGAGGAAGCGCATGCTGACGCCGATGACATTCAGCCTGATCCACGCCACCGACTTTGCCGATCGCACCGAGCAGCACATCATCCCGCCGCTCAAGGCCGGCGCACTGGTGCTGGCCGATCGCTACGTCTACACCGCGTTTGCACGCGATGTCGCGCGGGGCGTCAACCCCGGCTGGGTCAGGAACCTCTATCGCTTCGCCGTGAAGCCGACGATCGCCTTCTACTTCCGGATCTCGGTGGACGAAGCGATGAAACGCATCATCGGCGGGCGCGATGCCATCACGTACTACGAAGCAGGAATGGACCGGCAACTCAGCGGAGATATTGAAGAAAGTTTTCGCCTGTTTCAGGGCGCCGTCATCGACCAGTACGACCGGATGGTTGACGAGTTCGGCCTCGTGGTGATCGATGCGAGCCGGTCAATCGAGGAACAGCAGGTACAGATGCGCGAGATGGTGACCAGGGCGCTGACCGGCGCCAGGAAGAACAGGATCCGCCGATGGGTCGATTTGAATTCTACGGCCCAGGCCTCACGGCCGTAGAGCCAAGCGACCTGAAAGGGAAGCTCGTCGTCGTGGAAGGGGCCGACGGCGTGGGCCGTTCCACGCACATCGGGTTGCTCAGGGAGTGGCTCGAAAGCAACGGTCACGCCGTCCTGGACACCGGGATGACCCGTTCGGCGCTGGCAGGGAAGGGGCTCAAGGCCGCGAAGGAAGGGCACACACTTGGCGGGATCACGATGAGCCTGTTCTACGCGACCGATTTCGCGGATCGGCTCGAGAACGAAATGATTCCCGCCTTGCGAGCCGGGTTCGTCGTCCTGACGGACCGGTACATCTATTCGCTCATCGCGCGGGCCACCATTCGCGGCGCGAACCCTCAATGGGTGAAGGGCGTCTACGAGTTCGCGCTGAAGCCGGACATCGTGATCTATCTGCGGGCGCCCATTGACGAACTGGTGACACGGGTGGTGCAGACCTCGGGTTTCAACTACTGGGAGTCCGGCATGGACCTGCGCCTGGGCGAGGACATGTTCGACAGCTTCATCGCGTATCAGGGGAAGTTGCTGACAGTGTTCGACAGCATGGCCAGCGAGTGCGGGTTCAACGTCGTGGATGCGTCAGAGAACATCCAGACTGTCTCCGAGCGGATCAAAGCCCTCCTCGAGCCGCTGCTCGTCCAGCCCTGTCCATGCCGCCCGACCTGAGAACACCCTCCGCTCTCAGTGTCGTCGGCCTTCTACGGCCTCATTGGAAGGCCATGACGCTGGCGCTGGCCGGAGCGACGGGTGAAGCCCTGGCGTCCCTGCTCGAGCCATGGCCACTCAAGATCGTCATCGACTCCGTGCTGCAGGCACGGCCGCTGTCGGAGACACTACCCGCCTGGATGGTGCATGCGGTTGGCTGGGTTGGTACCGGGAAGCTGGCCGTGCTGAATGCAGCCGTGGTGGCCGTGGCGGCGATCGCGATCTTCGGCGCGGTGAGCGCCTACCTGAACACCTATCTCACCGCCAGCGTCGGTCAGTGGGTCATGCATGACCTGCGGCGGACCTTGTATCACCACATCCATCGCCTGTCGCTCGCCGAGCACGACGCGAAGACGACCGGCGATCTCATCGGTCGGGTCACGAAGGACATCGAGAGCGTCCAGGATTTCGTCACCTCCGCGCTGCTGGGGATCCTGACCAGCGCGCTGACGCTCGTGGGGATCATCGGGGTGATGCTGTACCTCAACTGGCGGTTCACGCTCATCTCGCTCTCCGTGGCGCCCGTGCTGTTCCTCGTGGTGTACGTCTTCACGCGGCGGATCAAGAAGGCCTCGCGTGACGTCAGGAAGAAGGAGAGCGAGCTGGTCTCGATTGTCCAGGAGGTCTTCTCATCGATTCGCGTGGTGAAGGCGTTTGCGCGCGAGGACTACGAGGAGGATCGCTTCGAGGTCCAGAGCCTCGACAACGTGGAAACGGCCCTGCGGGCGAGAAGCATCAAGATGAAGCTGTCGCCTGTTGTCGAAGTCATCGTGGCGGCGGGGACGTGTCTGATGCTCGCGTACGGTGCGCGCCTCGTCATCGCGGGACAACTGACCGCGGGAGCGCTGGTCGTCTTCCTGCTCTACCTCGGCAAGATGTACAAGCCGATGCGGGATCTGTCGAAAATGACCGACACCGTGTCGAAAGCCGGCGTGGGATTCGAACGGATCCGCGAGGTGCTGGAGACCGAAGGCGGGGTGCGTGACCAGCGGCACGCTCGCCGGGCCACAGGGTTCAAGGGGGCCATTGCCTTCGATCACGTCTCGTTCGGGTACAGCCCGGATCGGTTGATCCTCGAGGACGTCAGTTTCGCGATCGAGCCTGGGCAGGTCGCGGCGTTCGTCGGCCCGACGGGCGGCGGTAAGACGACCATCATCAACCTGATCGCGCGCTTCTACGATCCCGTGTCCGGAACGGTTAGTATCGACGGGACCGACATCAAGCGCTTCACGATTCGATCGCTGAGAGACCAAATCAGTTTCGTGTTGCAGGACACGTTGCTGTTCCACGCGCCGATCTGGCAGAACATCGCGTACGGCCGGCCCGACGCCAGCCGCGCCGAGATTGTCCACGCGGCGGAGCTGGCCAACGCGCACGCGTTCATCACGGAGATGCCGGACGGGTACGACACGATGGTCGGCGAGCGCGGCGTGACGTTGTCCGGTGGGCAACGCCAGCGCATCGCGATCGCGCGGGCGGTGGTCCGCAACTCGCCCATTCTGGTGCTTGACGAGCCCACCTCGGGGCTGGACGCGCAGTCCGAGCAGACTGTCTTCGAGGCCCTGGACCGACTGATGAAGGGCAAGACGTCGATCGTCATCGCGCACCACCTCGCGACGATTGTGAAGGCCGACATGATCTTCGTCGTAAAGGACCATCAATTGACCGAGCGTGGCACGCACGACGAGTTGCTGGCAGCCGGCGGATTCTATGCCGAGCTGTACGACATCCAGTTCGGCGAACAGGCCACGCCGGCCTCCCAAGCGTAGCCGTGGGGAAGGGTGGCCGGCGGGATGAAGCCCGCCCTCGGCCGGTTCACCCAAACACTGTTCACAACAGAACAGACGCGCACCAGTCGTGGCGCTATCGTAGGTTCCGCCAGACCCCTCGGCTCTCCTGAGGGGCGTCCTCGTTGATCCGTGACAACGCTACCCACTGTTCGGCACGCGAGTCACAGAAAGCCACAAACTGGAAATGATGAAGATACCTCTCTCCCGCCCTGCACTCGCAATCGTGCCGACCATGAAGAGGCTGCTCATCGTGACGCTGGGCGCGGCTCTGCTCACGGCCGCGTGCAGCACATCGACATCGGATGTCGATACGCCGCCGGACTCCACCGCCGCGGCTTCGACGAATTCCACCGCCGGTCTCGCTGCCGCCGCATCAGAAACGCGCCGACCGACCGCGGCAGCGGCGAAGCCGCGCGGGCCCAGCTTTCGTGAAGTGACGATCCCTGCCGGCACGGCTCTCGTGCTGAGACTGACAACGGCCGTTGCCTCAGACACGAGCCGCGTCGAGGACTCCGTCAACGCGGAGCTCACCGAGCCGGTCAGGATTGACGGCCGCGAGGTGTTGCCGGCGGGCGCGAACGTCCGCGGCGTTGTCACGGATGCTGACGAGTCCGGTCGGGTGAAGGGACGGGCGCGCGTGGCGTTCGAGTTCACGTCGCTGGACACCGGAGGTGCGCGATACGACATGAGGACAGAGCCGTTCTCACGGCTGGCGTCCGCGACCAAGGGCGAGGACGCTGCGAAAATTGGAATCGGCGCCGGCGCTGGTGCGGTCATCGGAGGGATTCTTGGTGGGAAGAAGGGAGCCGCGGAGGGCGCGGCCGTGGGTGGAGGCGCCGGCACGGGTGTCGTGCTCGCGACCAGGGGTCAGGAAGTGCGTCTGGCTCCCGGTGCCAACGTTTCGACGCAGTTGAGAGCGCCGCTCACGGTGCGTGTCGGCATGAGCCAGTAAACGGAGGTCAGCGTCCGCAGGGGGGACAGTGCACCAGCCTTTGGCTGTCTTCCGACATTCTTGTTTCTATCGCGGCGGGCGACACGGCCCGATAGCCAGACGATGAAGGCTGGTTCGAACCTCGCGGCGGAGGACACCCTCCTCGGGGAGATCCTCCGCTCGGAGTCGATCGTCAGCTATTTCCAGCCGATCATCTCAGCTCGTCAGAAGTGTATCTTCGCCGTTGAGGCACTTGCGCGCGGGCGGGTCGGGTCCGAGGTCATCCCTCCATCAGAGTTGTTTGACATGGCCGAACGCGAGGGGGTCAGTGAACAGCTCGATGCCCTGTGCGTTCGGCAGGCGGTCAGCGCCTTCGAGCGCATTCCCGATCGCTCGTCTGATCTGCTTCTGTTTCTGAACGTCGCCATTCCCCTCACACAAACGCCCGCCGCCATCGCCGACGCCCTGAATGCGCTCGTGAGGTCCGCGGGTCTGCTGCCGGCCACGGTCGGCATCGAAGTGCTCGAGGCCGAGATTGCCGACTTGCCCCGTCTTCGATCGGTCATCGATCACTTGCGGGCCCATGGCTTTCTCCTCGTGCTGGACGACGTCGGGGCGGGGCATTCAAATCTCAATCGCGTGCCGCTCATCAGGCCCGACGTCCTGAAGGTTGACCGGAGTCTGATTGCCGGAGTGGATACGGACTACCACAAGCAGGGTGCGCTCAAGAGCCTGGTCGATCTGAGCAGAAGTATTGGCGCGCTCGTGGTGGCCGAGGGCATTGAAACCGAGGAGGAAGCGTTTGTCGCGCTGGAGCTTGGCGCCGACTTGCTGCAGGGCTTTCTCCTCGCCAAGCCCGGCGCCCACTATGCGACGGCGAAGGCTCCATTCGCTGCCACGTTCGAGCGCATTGAACTGCTCGCGCGCTCGTTTCGACAGCACATGGCCGGCAAGATCAACGAGCGCAAACTGCAAAATCGGCGATTCAATGTCGTCGTGAATGAGATCCTTTGCGATCTCGTGGGCGCCAGCGTAGAACAGTTCGATACGATCCTGCGTGAGGCGATCACGCGGTACTCAGGCGTCGAGTGCTTGTACATCCTGGATCAGGCAGGTATCCAGGTGACGGAGACCATCTGCAACCCAAGCATGCAGCACCGGGACCGCGGGTCCCTGTTTCGACCGGCCCCTAGAGGCGCCGACCATTCGCTCAAGGAGTACTACTACATCCTGCTCGACGTGGAATTGCAGAAGTACACGACCGACCCATATGTCTCTCTCGCCAGCGGCAATGTCAGCCGGACCATCAGCACGTACTTTCATGACGGGAACGAACGCCGCATGTACGTCCTGTGTGTTGACGTGCTCTGCAAGTAGGCCGTGGGCCTTACGACCCGGCTCGTAGCCATCGGATCTCGGCGAGCATGATGCCGAGCGGTTCGTTGGTAAAGCGGCGGCCGAGCGGTTGCTGGCGTGTCCAAGCCTGGTTGACCCGCAGGTCCACCCGCTGGTACGGCAAGGCGTTCCGCTGGCGAACCGGGATCTCCGCCGTGACCCATTGCCCCGGCGGCAGCTCGCGCCGATCGATGAGCCGCCCATCCGCTTCTGTTTCGACGACGAACGGACGGCGGTGGGGGACGTCGGGTGCACGCATCTTCAGCAGGAGGAATCCGCTGCCGGCCGGCACGTATCCGACGCCATGCCGCGTCGTCCACTGGAAGCGTGTGCCGTCGGCTGCCTGCTCGAAGTCGCCAAATCCCTGGGGATCCGGCATCGCCGGCTCGGTGTAGGAGCGCGCGGCTCGTGCGACCGGCACGGCGAGAAGGATCACGGCCACCGGCGCGATCGCGCGTGTCCACCAGCGCCACGCGTGGTCCGATGGAATCTGACCCCGGTGACCAGTCGCCTCACTCGGTTGAGTCGCTCCTCCACCGGGCCCTGACCCGACGGCGGTGGAGGCCCCTGTCATCGTGCCGAATGCAATCCAGAAGGGGAGGGCTGCCTCGGACACCAGCAGCGGGTGGCCTGTGACGCAGGTGACGAGGTAGCCGGTGCAGCCGGCGAGCAGGCCCATCGCGGCTCGTTCCGCGGTGCGCGTCGAGAACCACGCAAGCTTGAGGGGCGCCACGATGAACCAGAGGAACAGTGCGCCGCCGAGGAGTCCGAGCTCGGCGGCCTGCTGGGCGAAGTAGTTGTGTGCGTTCTCGAAACCATAGAGCGTTCGCAGCTCTTCGGGCATGAACTCGTTGGAGCGCGCGTGGTAGCGCCCGATGCCCACGCCGTAGACGGGCGCCGATCGCACCATCTTCGCGCTCGTCTCGGAGAACTCCCCGCGCAGGCGCATCGCGCGCCCGGCAGATCCCTTCGCGTTCGCCCCCTGTGCAAGCATGACTCCACCGGCGACCAGGAGGATGATCGTCGCCGTGGC
Organism: Acidobacteriota bacterium; assembly: GCA_021731165.1. Lineage (GTDB taxonomy): Bacteria > Acidobacteriota > Vicinamibacteria > Vicinamibacterales > UBA2999 > JAKFXY01. The sequence goes on from JAKFXY010000051.1 coordinate 11,751, forward strand.
CACACCGATGAGCACAGTACGCCTCGCATGCCACCGCCATCCGGCCACCGCTGGCAGCATCAGGGCGCCAATTACAGCGCCCACAAGGCCCGCGCTGCGCGATCCGGTCACCCACGCGCCGGGAACCATGACGAGGAGGAGGAGGAGCCAAAGCCACCTCCGCGGCGTGTCAAAGGCGCCGAGTCCAAGGGCCGTCAGCCCGGCCAGGACGTATTGCGAGCCGGCAGCATTCACGTCGGCGAGGTTGAGCGCGAACCGCTCGCTCGTGACGTATTGCCATAGGAACCAGCCGGCGTATTCGTGCGTGGACCATTGCTGAACAAATGACACCATCGTGGCCACGCTGAGCGTGGCCATCGAGGCCGCCAGGGCGGCACCGACGCCACGAGCGACCTTGGGCTGCGTCATGGTGATGGCCAGAGCGGCGAGGAAGACGCCGATTCCGGCGAGCGTCTGAAGAAGGGTCCACGTCTGGGACTCGGGACTCGAGAAGATCAGATGGTCGGCGCGAATGGCGCGAAACACGAAGCGCGGAAGCGAGGTCGGGGAGATGCCACTGGCGCCGTCGATGGTCATCGTGAGCCACGATGCAAGTGCGGCCGCGGCGAACAGCAGTGCGGAAAGGATGACGGCCTTCGGCCACTGGCCATCCACGAGCGGCCGCCACACCCGAAGCAGCCAGCCGGCGAGGAAGGACCAGGCGAGGATCTCGGCGGCCCGCACCGGGGCCGGTGCGAGCAGAAGCCCCGCCGGGACAAGCGCCGTGATCAGGATCAGCCCCGCATCCGGACGCCAGATGCTGAGGACCAGGCAGAGCACCACGGCCGCGGCGAAGACCGGCGTAAGCTCCGGTGCCGCCGCCGCCAGGGCGACGCACCAGCCGAGCGCCACACCGACGATCAGCCGGAGCGCACGCGCGATCATGGGCGACGGCCGATAGCCGCGTAGTCGAGCCAGGTGAAGAGCAGACGGTTGACGCGCTCGACATTGGCGTTGATGGTTTCCGCCCAGTCGGCGACGACGGCGGCATCGGGAGAGGCGCCCGCCGGCGCGCCTGCCGGCACCGGCTGGAGCTTCTCGTTCTCCGGGTACGGCGCACGATACCGAATCTCCGCATGCTGGAATCCGCTCGAGACGAGCAGGTACTTCAGCGTATCCGGGTGCAACGCGCGCACGTGTGTGATGTCCCGGATGTAGCTTTCGAAGAAGGCGAACCAGCAGGCGGGGTTGATCGTTTCGAGCACGATCGGCGCACCCGGCCGGAGCTTGTCGAACGCGGCGTCGATGAGTTGTGTCAGGTAGCGCGGCTCGAGGTGTTCCACGACCTGCGCGGCGAACAGGCCGCCAAGCGAGCCATCGGGCAGCGAGCGCAGGTAGCCCAGCGCATCGGCCACCACCGCATCGAGCGTCTGTTCACGACAGACCTCCACCATCGCCGGGTTGAGATCGATGCCACGTGCGGTGATGCCTCGTTCGCGGAGCAGGGCCAGGAACTCCCCCCGTCCGCAGCCGATGTCCAGCACGTCGCTCGCGCCGGCGAAGGTCGGCAGATACTCGGCCACCCGGGCGCGGATGTCGTCGGCCGATCCGCGAAAGTGATCCTCGAAGCCGACGTACTTGTGGCTGTCGAGCGTGTCGAACTGGGATGACGGGCCCGGAAGTGGCGGCACCGACGGGTGCCCCCCGCTCACCGCGTTTCGGTCGTCAGGCGTCGGGCCTGCCGGGGTCAGGGCCGAGATCGGTCCGCGGGGAGTGGACCCCTGGTCTGTCCCCAGGCGCGAGAGCTCGCGCTTCAGGTTCTGCGTGGCCTGCTGCAGTACGCCGACGGCCGTGCGGAGCTCCTCCTGCGCGGCGGCGACCACGGCGACGCTCGCATCGCTGCGGCGCTCGCGCGCCAGCAGCGCCTCGCGGTGACGCCGCATCTCGTCCACCACATCGTCCAGATGGCGCCGGCTGATGTCGTCCATGAACTCGGCGTTGCGGTTGATGTGATCGACGACCACCGCGTTGAACTCCTGCTGGCGCGCAAGGACGCGCGACAGGAGGCGGCGGACGATGGCTGCGAACCGGCCACGGAGAGTTCCGCCCTGGCTTGGCGCGTCGATGATCGCCCAGAGGGTATTGAGACGTTCGATCTGAGAGCGATCCGGCGCGGCTGGCGGCGGCCGGTGGGACGGTGACGTGGCTCCGGCGTCGCTCTCGGCGTTTTCCACGTCTAGTGGCCGACCATGCCTTCGACAGGGCTGCTGGCCGTGGCGTACATCTTCCGTGGAATGCGTCCGGCCAGGTGCGCGAGGCGGCCGGCGACGACGGCATGCTTCATCGCGGAAGCCATGGCGATCGGATCGCGAGCACCGGCAATGGCGCTGTTCATCAGCACGCCGTCGGCGCCGAGCTCCATGGCCAGCGCCGCATCGGAGGCCGTGCCGACGCCGGCATCGACGATCACGGGGACGCGCGAGAACTCGCGAATGATTCGGATGTTGTTGACGTTCTGGATGCCCAGGCCGGAGCCGATCGGGGCGCCAAGAGGCATCACCGCCGCGGCCCCGGCGTCCTCGAGCTTGCGGCACGCAATCGGATCGTCATTGGTGTACGGCAAGACGATGAAGCCTTCCCGGACGAGTGTGCGCGTGGCCTCGATGAGCGCCTCGTTGTCGGGAAAGAGGGTACGCTCGTCTCCGATCACCTCCAGCTTCACCCAGTCGGACAGCCCCGCCTCCCGGCCGAGCCTGGCCGTGCGCACGGCCTCGTCAGCCGTGTAGCAGCCGGCCGTGTTCGGCAGGATGAAGATCCGGTTCGTGTCGATGTAGTCGAGGAGCGATTCACGGGTGCGGTCGGAAATATTCACGCGACGGACGGCAACGGTGACCATGTCGGCACCCGACGCCTCGTGTGCCTGCGCCATGACCGCGTGCGAGGAGTACTTGCCGGTGCCGACGATCAGGCGCGATCGGAAGGTCCGTCCCGCGATCACGAAGGGTGTGTCAGTCATCTGTTCACGATTTGCCACGGCGGCACGGCGGCGTTCTTATCCGCCCTTATCCGCCGCCGACGAAGTTCACGATCTCGAGGCGGTCGCCCTCGTCCAATATCGTCTGCCCGAACGCAAGGCGCTTGAGCAGCGACAGGTTGTACTCGATAGCCACCCGGCGCGGATCGATCTCGAGCTTCGCGAGGAGCTCCGCCACCGTCACCGGCTGGTCGAGCTCGTAGGGATCGCCGTTCAACGTGATGTGCACCGAGAGAAAAGTATATGCTCAGCCGTCCTCCCGTGTCCCTTGATCGCGCGGCCGTTCTCGACCGTTTCCAGCGCGCACGGGCACGTACACGCGCCCTGTTCGAGATTCTCGAAGACGGGGCCTATGATCTGCGGCCGATCGCGTCGTGGAACCACGTTGCCTTCTACGAAGGACATCTGCCGGCGTTTGCCGTCACGGCCCTCCTCGGAAAAGGTCTTGGGGAGCCAGGAATTGACGCCGACCTGGACGCCCGCTTCGCGAGCGGGATCAGTCCGGATGAAGACACGCCTACGGCTGAGGATGGTCGCCCAACCTGGCCAGGCCGCGCCATCGTCCGTCAGTATGCCGACGAGGCCGAGCGCCGGATATGCGACGCCATTGCCCATGCCGATTTCGGTCGCGAGGATCGGTTGCTGGCGCGACAGGCGCTCTGGACGATTCTGGACTATGAGGAGGCGCATCACGAGTCGCTCGCCTGTCTGTGGCATCAGCTCCCGTATGTAGTGAAACGAAAGCCGGTGCACTACGTCACGGCGCCGCCTCGCCTTCGTACGGGTGCCGCGCCTTTGACTCGGGTGCGAGTGCCGGCCGGCCGAGCGACGCTCGGGACCCGTCTTCGCCAGGGCCTCGGCGGGCAAGTCCTCACGCCTCTGCACCCGTCTGCCACTTACCATTTACGACCCACCATCCCGTGTGCCTGGGACAACGAGCTACCTGCGCACACCGTTGACGTCGGCGCGTTTGAAGTGGACGTCCATAACGTCACCAACGCGAGGTTCATGGACTTCGTCGAGAGCGGCGGCTATGCGGACCCGCGCTGGTGGAGTGACGCGGATCGCGCGTGGATGCTCGCCGAGCGCGTTTCACACCCGGCGTTCTGGATCTTCGAGGACGGGTCGTGGCACTGGCGCGGGATGTTTGAACAGGTGCCGCTGCCCGAGCATTGGCCCGTCTACCTGACCTGGGCCGAGGCCCACGCCTACGCGCGCTGGCGCGGTCAACGGCTGTTCACGGAGGCCGAGTTTCATCGCTCCGCGTACGGTACGCCTCGGCCCGGTGAGGAACGCGAGTATCCCTGGGGCGACGAACTGCCACGCCGGCTCCCATCGAATCTCGACTTCACGCGGTGGGATCCCGATCCCGTTGACGCGCATCCGTCGGGCGTGAGCGCCTTCGGCGTGCACGATCTGGTCGGCAACGGATGGGAATGGACGGGCGACCTGTCAGCGCCCCTCGAGGGATGTGCGCCAATGGCGTTGATGAAGGGCGCCTCGCCGGCTACGTCGCGTGGGCTCGTGCGGCGCGGCTTTCGCCACTGGTGCCCGCCACGATTTCCACACGTGTACGCCACGTTCCGCTGCGTCGGGCCGGCGTGAGAAGAGGCTGCCCGGGGAACGAACCCCAGCGCTCCGTGATCAGTTGGTGCCCTGGGCCGGGCGGAGCAGCAGCTTCTGCACTCGCCAGTTGGTGATCTCACCAACCAGGATCTCGTTGTCCTTGCGGCAGTCGATTTCGTGCACCGACCCGAACTCCTTCATCAGCTTTCCGGCTCTCCCGAATCTCCCGACGATCCGGCCGTCCAGCTCCATCTTGTAGATCTCGCCGTTGTCCATGTTCGCCGTGCCGTTGGAGTTCGAGGAATACAGGTACTGGCGCGGGCCCGGCGTGATGCACAGTGCCCAGGGTGCGCCGACGTTCAGATACTGCGTCTTGAATGTCCCGTTACCGTCGAAGACCTGGATGCGCTTGTTGCCGCGGTCGCCGACGTAGACGTTCCCCTGCGCGTCGGTGGCGATCGAGTGCAGTGTGTTGAACTGCCCAGGGGCGGTGCCTTGCGATCCCCACGAGGCGAGGAATTTCCCGTTCTTGTCGAACTTCGCCACGCGCGCATTCCCATAGCCGTCGGCGACGAAGATGTTGCCCGCGGCATCCCAGGCGACGTCGGTGGGGCGGTTGAAGTTGTCACCGCGCACGCCGGCGCCCGGCAGCGGCCCACCCGCTCGCCCGGCGGCCTGCGCCGGTCCTCCGCCCTCGCCACCCTCGCGGGCCGGCCCACCCGGCACCCGGATCGCTTCGGGTTTCCGGCCCATGGTCATAACGACCCGTCCTTCGGGGTTGAACTTGATGACCATGCTCGCCCCTTCGTCCACCACCCAGATGTTGTCGTCGGGATCGACGCGAACCGTGTGCGCGAAGAGAAAGCCATAGAGCCCCTGGCCAATCTCGCGGATGAACTTGCCGGTGGGATCGAACTCGAACAGTCGTGCCGCGCCATTGCCGCGTGCGAACGTCCGCTCCGTACCGACGGTCACCGTCGGCGATCCGGTCCTGGTGTAGACGAAGATGTTGCCTTTCGAATTGGTGGCCACCCCGACCGCTTCGCCGAGGTAGATGTCGTCGGGCAGCTTCAACAGGTTCGGGACCGAGTCGTAGGGGATCTCGGGGACGGCGAGCTGGGCGTACGTCACTCGAACCGCCGCGACCAGCGCCGCGACGATGAGGCCGAGTTGTAATGCGCGTTTCATGATCCCCTCCTACCTCAGGCTCGTCGTCGTGGCAGGTGCCCGCAGCGTGATCTTCTGCACCCGCCACGCGGTGATCTCGGCGACGAGCAGCTCGTTCTCGTTCCGGCAGTCGATGGCGTGCACCGTGCTGAATTCGCCGAGCTGCTTGCCCGCATGGCCGAACTTGCCGAGGATGCGCCCGTCGAGCTCCATCTTGTAAATCTCACCGGTGACCGCCGCGAGGTCGGCGTTGTTGTTGTCCGGGTTCGAGCTGGAGCTGTAGAGATACTGATGCGGCCCCGGCGTGATGCAGATTGCCCACGGCCGACCCACGTTGTCGTAGATGGCGCGAAGCGTCAGGTTGTTGTCGAACACCTGAATGCGGCCGTTGTTGCGATCGCCGACGAACACGTTGCCTCTCGCGTCAACCTGGATGGAGTGCGGCGTGTTGAACTGGCTCGGCTCCGTGCCGCGCGAGCCGACGGAGGTGACGTACCGGCCGTTCTTGTCGTACTTGACGACACGTGAGTTGTTGTAGCCGTCAGAGACGAAGATGTTGCCGGCCGGGTCCCATGCGATATCGGTGGGTCGGTTGAGGCGATACGGCTGCGCGGGGGGAATCGGGGTAGCCGTGGGTATCAGCCCCTCGACGGATTCCTCGCGTCGGCCGAGCACCATCTCAACCCGCCCTTCCGGGTTGAACTTGACGACGGTATTCGCCCCTTCGTCCACGGTCCAGATGTTGTCTTGCCCATCCACTCTGACCGCGTGGGCCATCACGAAGCCGTAGAGGCCGCGGCCGATTTCGCGGACGAACGCGCCGGACTGATCGAATTGGAACAGCCGCGATGACTCACCGCTGCGCGTGTAGACGAAGACGTGTCCCTTGGAGTTCCGGGCCACGCCGATGCCCTCGCCGAGATAGAGGTTCGGTGGGAGCTTCAGAAAGTTCGGTGCCGATTCAAACGGGATCTCGGGTACGCCCTGCGCCGTGGCTTTCAGCGCGAGCTGGGCGGGCGTGAGGGTTCCCTGCCCGGGCGCTTGCGCGATCAGTGAGACGGCCGAGAGCAGCACGGCGCCGGCCAGGCACAGACGTTTCATTGGAGCCTCCGAGAAGACAGGACCCTGGTTCCGAAAGGTCAGCGGACCTTGGGCCGCGCCACTCTATCCCGGAATACGTGGAGGATCAATCAGAAGGGAGCCTGAACGTCAGCAGTGTCTCCGACGAAGCCGTGGCACAGGCCGGGGCGCCGCCGGGTGCGTACACGACCTGGCCGTCGGTTGCGGCGGTGATGCCGTGGCGTCCCGATGGCATTGGAGTCAACCTCGACCATGTTCCGGCTGTCGGATCGTACGCGTCGGTGTCCGTGAACGGCGTTCCATTGTTGCACTCGCCGCCGGCCACAATGATGCGGCCCTTGTAGACGACGCCGAGTCCTCCGCTGCGTGCGCTTGGAAGTGGCGCCGCAGTGGTCCATGTGTTGGTCTTGGGATCGTACACGTCGTGGTCGTTCACGTTCTCGGCTGGGGTGTTCAGACGCCCTCCGATCACGTGGATGAGTCCATCGGCGACCGCGACTGCGAAGTGGTCCCGCGCCCGCGGGAGCGGCGCGAGGTCGCTCCATCTACCGGTGGCCGGGTCGAAGACCTCGTGCGTGGCTACCGTGCCGCGCTGCCGGTCTCGGCCGCCGATCGCATGAATCCTGCCGTTGAGCGCCACGACGCCAACCGAACCGCGCGGGGACTTCAGGGGCGACAGCGCGCGCCAGCTGTTGGACGCGGGTGTGTACTCGAAGACCAGGTCCTGCGCCTCGACGTGGACATTGCGAAGAAATCCGCCCACGACGACGATTCTGCCATTCAGCACGGCCGCGCCTGGGTGGCTCAACGCGTGGGGGAGTGGCGCCCGTTCCCGCCAGCGATCGGTTTTCGGGTCGTACTCCTGGGTCAGCGTGTCGGAGTCCATTCCGCGCGCCATGCCGCCGATCATGTAGAGCCTGCCACTCGCGAAGACGACCGCGGCCTCGGTCCGAGGTTCCCCGATCTGTGCCCTTTCCGACCATATGCCTTGGCGGGATGCGGATTGCGACAGTGCCGGCCTGGCGGCGACGAGGCCGATGCACACGACACACGTCGCGATCGCGACGCACTGTCGTCGCAGATTCTGCGGCCGGCATATCTGGCTTGACATTACGCGGGGTTCAAGTCTACAACGCTGCAGTCCCACAATTTGATTCCCCCATATATGTGAGAGGGTCGACCTTCAGGTCCGCCTTTCAAGAGTTGCCGACGGCTATACAGACACCCCCGTCGTCAAATTCGACAAGGACGACTAGGACCTCACGATAGGGGTCTTCGATCGCAATGTGTCGAAGACGATTGGTCAATTCGCTTCGATTAATGTGCTTGGGTGATTTGGTGGAGTGGCGATATATTCCCCGTGGGAGGCGTCATGACAGGCGGCAGTCGTTCGGTGATGGTGGTGATGGGGTGTCTTGCGCTCGCGGGCGTGGCTGCCCGGATGCAGGCACAGGTTCCGGCCGCCGGACAAATCCGGCAGTCCGCGTACATCAAGGCATCGAATCCGGAGGCCGGCGATCACTTCGGGAACGGCGGCACCCTCGAGGGTTTCTCCGTAGCCGTCAGCGGGGATGGCACCACGATGGCGGTCGGTGCTCCCCAGGAAGCCAGCGGCGCCAAGGGAATTGGCGGCAACCAGGCCGACAACTCAGCGTATGACTCCGGCGCTGTCTACGTCTATACCCGTGTCAGGAATGGCGCATGGGCACAGCAGGCGTACATCAAGGCGTCGAATACCGGCGACGGCGACAACTTCGGTCACGCCGTCGCGCTGAGCGCCGATGGCAACACCTTGGCCGTGTCGGCGTACTGGGAAGGGAGCAACGCCAAGGGGATTGGCGGCAACCAGGAGGACAACTCCATTCCCCAGTCCGGCGCCGTATACGTATTCACGCGGCGCGGCACGGCGTGGACGCAGCAGGCCTACATCAAGGCATCGAATACCGGCGAGGTCGGCGTCGGCGATGCGTTCGGCGACGGAGATCAGTTCGGCTTTTCCCTGACGATCAGTGATGACGGGAACACGCTTGCGGTGAGTGCGAACGCCGAGGACAGTAATGCCACCGGTATCAACGGAGACCAGACGAACAACTCGATGGTCTCGGCTGGGGCGGTATACCTGTTCAGCCGTACGGGGACGACCTGGACGCAGCAGGCGTACGTCAAGGCCGCCAACACCCGCGGAGGCGTCCAGTTCGGCTATTCCGTGGCCCTCAGCGCGGACGGCAATACGCTCGCCGCGACCGCCTATGACGAGGCGGGCGGGTCGAGGGGGATCAACGGCGCCTATGACTTCATGCCGCCGGCGAACGGTTCGGGCGCGGTCTATGTCTTCACGCGCAGCGGCACCGACTGGACACAACAGGCGTATATCAAGGCCAGCAACGCCGAGCGCAACGATTCACTCGGTGTCATGGTCGCCATCAGCGACGATGGGAACACCCTTGTCGGGGCGTCGCTCGACGAGGACTGCATGGCGACGGGGGTCAATCCGCCCGGGTGCGACAAAGACATGGAGTCCGACACGTCCACCGGCGCCGTGTACGTCTTCGTGCGCAGCGGCACCGCCTGGACCCAGCAGGCGTTCATCAAAGCTACCAACACCGGCAACGAAGACTTGTTCGGCTCCCGCCTCGCGCTGAGTGGCGACGGCAATACCATCGCCGCCTCCGCACAGATGGAGGACAGCGCCGCCAAGGGGATTGACGGTAAGCAGGACGACAATTCGGCCACGGAAGCTGGCGCCGTGTACCTTCTTACCCGCACCGGTACCACCTGGGCGCACCGGTCCTATATCAAGGGCTCCAACACCGAGGCATTCGACGAGTTCGGAAGCGCGGTGGCACTGACCCGTGATGGCCGGACGCTGGTCGTGAGCGCCCGGGGGGAAGACAGCGCGGCCAAGGGCATCAACGGCAGCCAGGCTGACAACTCCGCGGATGAATCCGGCGCCGTGTACGTGTTCACTCGCTGATTCCTGACAGAAACCCGCCCTCGGTGTGGAGACTCGAATGACAATGACCGGCGTGTCGGCTTCCGGCAAGACTCCGCTCAATGCAAACCAGATCAAGGGATTCTGGGCGGCCTGGGGAGGCTGGTGTCTCGATGGCATGGACGCCTTCATCTACGCGCTCGTCCTCTTCCCGGCGCTCACGGAGTTGTTGCCTCGGTCGGGGATCGAGCCGACGCCGGGAAACATCCTGTTTTGGGGCAGCGTCCTCCAGGCGCTCTTCCTCCTGGGTTGGGGCTTCTCGATGATCTGGGGACCCATCGCGGATCGCTTCGGCCGCGTCAAGGCGCTGATGGCGACAATCCTCTTCTACTCGATCTTCACCTTCATGTGCGGCTTGGTCGTAGACATCTGGCAGCTCGCGATTCTGCGTGTCCTGTGCGGGATCGGCCTCGGCGGTGAACAGCCGATGGGCGGCACCTTCGTGGCCGAGGAATGGCCGGAGGATCGTCGGACCATGGGCGCCGGGTACATGCACACCGGCTACTACTTCGGGTTCTTCCTCGCCGCGATCGCGAATTTCTTCATCGGTGCGAATTTCGGGTGGCGCTGGATGTTCGTGCTCGGCGGCGCGCCGGCATTGCTCGTCGGATGGATTCAGAGCGGCGTGCATGAACCGGAGAAATGGCAGAAGAAGGTCGCTGAGGAAGGCGAGCGCCCCCGGATGCGGGACTCATTCAACAAGCTGTTCTCTCCCCTGCTCAAGCAGCGCACGGTCGTCAACTCCACGCTGTTCCTGGTTTCGATCATCGGACTCTGGGCAGGTTCCGTCTACGTGCCGACCGCGGTGACGCAGATTGCCATCCGCCAGGGCGTCGTGCCGGCTGATGCGGCGCGGCTCGCCTCCTACGGATCGATGGTGCTCTCGATCGGGACGATCCTCGGCTGTCTGCTCGCGCCGGTACTCGCCGATCTGTGGGGCCGCCGGAAGGCGATGGCCTTCTATCTCGCGTTCCTCGGCGTCGGCGTGGCGATCGCCTTCGGCTACGTGTTCTACATGCCGGCGGCGCTGATGGCGTTTTTCATCATGATCTTCTTCATGGGCATCGGCGGCGCGAACTTCGCGCTCTACACCCTCTGGCTCCCCGAGCAGTACCCAACCGAGTGCCGCGCCAGCGCGATTGCGTTTGTCAGTTCGGTGGGACGCTTCGCCGGTGTCGGCATGGTGTTCCTTGTGGGCGCCGGCATCAGATCCTACGGGAGCCTCGGCGTGCCGGTGGCGCTCACCACGCTCGCGTTTCTGATTGGCCTGGCCGTGCTGCCATGGGCGCTTGAAACCAAGGGAAAGCCGCTGCCGACTTGATCGCCCCGCCCGTTCTCGAGCTCCAGGGCGCGACGGTCATCAAAGACGACCGCCGCGTCCTGGACAATCTCACACTCACCATTCGCGCCGGCGAGCACACCGCCATCGTCGGGCCCAACGGAGCGGGGAAGTCGTTCTTCACGCGGCTGCTGACGCACGACGAGCGGGCGCTGGCGCCGCTGGACGGTCCGGCGCCGGTACGTGTGTTCGGAAGCGACAACTGGGACGTCTTCGATCTGCGTTCGACGATTGGCATCGTCTCCGCCGACCTTCACCAGCGATTCGTCGCGGGCAACAACGAAGGACGGGTGAGTGGCGAGGCGGCGGTCTTGTCTGGATTCCTCGCGACGCAGGGCATCCTCCGGTACGGGGCGATCACCCCTGAGATGCGAAGGCGGGCCGCCGAGTCGCTCGAGCGGATGGGGGCGTCGCATCTTGCGCGCCGGTGGTTGGACGCGATGTCCAGCGGTGAAGCTCGCCGTGTGCTGCTGGCCAGGGCGCTCGTGACCGAGCCGAAAGCGCTGGTGCTCGACGAGCCGACAACCGGGCTCGACATGGTCGCTCGCCACGATTTCATGGAGCGTGTCCGGCAAATCGCGCGCGACGGCACCACTGTCGTGCTGGTGACGCATCACATCGAAGAGATCATCCCCGAGATCGGCCACGTCATCCTGCTCCGCGACGGCCGAGTCCTGGCATCGGGGCCGAAGCGGGAGATGCTGACGGCGGAACGGCTCAGCGACTTGTTCCGCTCGCCGATCGCGATCGAGGAGATCGCCGGGTACAGTTACGCAAGGCCGCGGGCGTGATGGACGCAGCCCGCACGATCGGGGTCATTGGCCTATGGAACAGGCTGCGTTTCCCGTTTTCTGCGGGGCTGTCAAGACCGGTGGCGAGGATGCGCGCAGACGAGTAGAGCTCGGCTGTATTCGACGATCTCGCGGTTGACTTGACCGACGGAAATGGCGGATTATCGAATCTCAAGCACGAATGTCTTGGAGGTTGTCGTCACCATGAAGAAGAATCTTTTCTGCGCGGTTGTCGTGGTCGCCAGCGTCTTCGTCCTCTCGGGTTCCGCGCTGGCGCATCACGGGGATGCGAACCGGTATGGCGACGAGGTGCACACCATCACGGGGACTCTGGTCCAATTGCAGATGGTGAACCCGCACGCGCTCATCGTGTTCGATGTCACCGAGGACGGCAAGACGACCCGGTGGACCGCTGAGATGGGCGGCCCGCAGCAGTTGATGCGCCAGTTCGGCTGGACGACGTCAACGGTGAAGGTGGGTGACAAGGTCACGGTGACCGGGCGCAAGGTCAAGAGCGGCGCGCCGTACATGAATCTGACCGAGCGGGCGAATCTCGTGTTGACCGACAGCAAGAAGGAGATCTTCCGGACGGCGAACTACGGTCAGCCGGCGACTCCCGCCAACTAGCTGGCGAGCCTGACACGGTGCGCCCAGCGGGGAGGCGGGACACTCGACCCGCCTCGCTTTTCCCTCCTTCGCGTTGCCATGTCAGCACGGTGCAAATACGAGCCAGCCGACCAGGGTGGGCTTGTTCAGGGCGCGACCAAGAGAGGGCCACACGATGAAGCTCGGAGTGAAGTCAACTGCGCTGAGTGTGATAGCAGCCGTGTTCGTCGGTGTGCTCAGCGTCGCCATTGTCAATGGTCAAACTGGAGCGCCGGAGCGGGCCCCGCTGTCTGAAGAGGTGTTCAAGAACGTCCAGGTCATGAAGGGCATTCCCGTGGACCAGTTCATGGCCACCATGGGGTTCTTTTCGGCCTCGCTCGGCATGTCTTGCGGAGATTGCCATGCGGCGGACGACCGGAACTGGGACGGGTTCGCGGTTGACAACCCGAAGAAGCGGACAACGCGGCGCATGATCACGATGATGGCCGCCATCAACAAGGACAACTTCGGCGGGCGCCAGCTCGTGACGTGCTATTCCTGTCATCGCGGCGCCGACCGCCCGAGAGCGACTGCCGATCTCGCGGTGTTGTATGGGACGTTTCCGGCCCCCGATCCCAATGAAATCTTCGCGGCGTCCGCGCCCGGCGCGCCCACCGCTGATTCAGTGCTGAACAAGTACATCCAGGCGCTCGGAGGGACGCAGCGACTGGCCGCGCTCACGAGCTACACCGCCACGGGCACGAGTGTGGGCTACGGACCCGAAGCGGCGGAAATGCGCGCGGTGGAGCTCTACGCCAAGGCGCCGGCGCAGCGCACCCTGGTCATCCACACGGGCAACGGCGACAACACCTCGGTGTATGACGGCGGCATGGGCTGGAGTGCGGCGCCGCTCGCGCCGGTCAAGGTGCTCCCGCTCGACAAGCAGGAACTGGATGGCGCGAAGTTGGACGCCATGATGGCCTTCCCCGGACAAATCAAACAAGCCGTCGGGAGCTGGCGCGTGGGGTTCGCCTCGACCATCGACGATCGCGAAGTGGAAGTGGTCCAGGGGGCGACTCCGGGCGGCACGACGGCCACGTTCTATTTCGACAAGCAGACGGGACTCCTGACGCGGTGGATTCGGTATGCCAATTCACCCGTTGGTCGCTTGTCCACCCAGACTGACTACTCCGACTATCGCGATGTCGCCGGCGTCAAGGTTCCCCACCACATGGTAGTCACCTGGTTGGACGGTCGCGAAACGATCGAACTGTCATCGGTACGGCCCAACGTCCCCGTGGACGCCGCGAAGTTCGCGAAACCGGCAACCCCGACAGCGCCGCCCGCCGCGCGTTGATTGGCTGCAGGCGGTGCAGTCTTGACGCCATCGTGACCGGCAAGGAGTGCGGCCGATGGCGTTGCTGACCTGGCTCCAGGAGAGCGCTCTCTCGGTCTGGATCCGCGAGTCAAGCAGCATCCTGGCGTTTCCCACGGTGCTGACGCTGCATACCTTCGGGCTCATGCTGCTCGTCGGTGCAAGCTGGGCGCTCGACCTTCGCCTCCTGGGCATCGCCCGCCGGATACCGATTGGCCCGATGCGGGCGCTGTTTCCCGTGATGTGGACCGGGTTCTGGATTAGTGCCGTGACCGGTTCGATGCTGTTCACGGCCGACGCGACGGACAAGGGCACGTCGCTGATCTTCTGGTCAAAGCTCCTCTTCGTCGCGGTGGGTCTCGCCACGGCGGTGCCAATTCAACGCATTGTTCGCGGCATGAGCGCGGACCCGGTTGCGGTCGGTGGTACGGCGCGGCTCCTGGCGGTTACTTCGCTGCTGGCATGGACCGCGACAATCACGGCTGGGCGGCTTCTGGCGTACTTCAACTAAGGAACCGCGCATGGGCCAGCTCACTCTGCCGCACCTGCACCTGCTGTTGAATCATTTTCCGACAGTAGGTGTCGTGGTGGGCCTTGGCCTGCTGCTCCTCGCCCTCATTCGTCGAAGCGACGATCTGATCCGGGCCAGCCTGGAGCTGTTCTTCGCCATCGGTCTCCTGACGCTCCCGGCATATTTGAGCGGCGTCGCGGCCGAGGCGGCGATCGAGGGACGTGCCGGCGTCGCGACGGCGGCCATTGAAGCGCACCATGACGCGGCGCTGCTCGGGTTCGTGGTCATGTTGTTCACCGCCGCCGCCGCATGGCTCGCGCTATGGCAAGGCCAGCGACGGGCGCGTCCGGCGCGCGGGTCCGTGTGGGCCGTTCTCCTGTTGGCGTGTGCGACCCTGGCGCTGATGGCGAACGCCGCGGACCTCGGTGGCGAGATTCGCCATCCGGAGATTCTCACGGCTTCGGACGCGGCAGCCACAGCCGACTCGGGAGCTCTTGGAGCGGAATGGCTCAGGAGTTCATCGATCAAGGCGTTCGCCAACGACCTCCCGTGGGCGTGGCCGGCGGCCGAGACTCTCCACTTCATCGGGCTGGGTCTGCTGTTCAGCGTCGTCCTGGTTGGCAATCTGCGGATCCTCGGCATGATGAAGAGCGTGCCGTTCACCGCGCTGCATCGGCTACTCCCGTGGGGGATTCTCGGCCTCGCCCTCAACGTGATTACCGGCATGATGTTCTTCATTGGAGCATCCAGCCAGTACACGGAGAACGGTGCGTTCTATTGGAAGATCGCGCTCATGCTGATTGCCGGCGGCAGCTTTCTCTACATGACCGTGTCGGAATCGATCTGGGCACTCAGACCTGGCGAGGACGCGGCGCCGATGGACAAGGCGATTGCGGCGTCGGCACTGGGTCTATGGGTGGCGGTGATGTACTGCGGCAGCATGCTGCCGTTTCTCGGCAACGCCTTTTGACGCCGACGTACGACATGCCCATACCCCTCATCGTCGGTCTCATCACGATTGGCGCCATCGTCCTGGTCGGCGCCATTGGCTATCTCATCGACAGCGGTGCTGAGCGTCACGATCGCCTCGAGTAGAGGCTGGCGCAGCGACTGATCGTCGCGCGGTCCGCAGGTCAGACGGCTGCTGTCTGGTGGGCCTCCACTGGCGTATGCGAGTCGAGGAACACCCAGCAGACGGCGCCGAGCACGTAGATGCCGGCCGTGATGTAGAAGGTCAACGTCCAGTTCTGTGCTGTCGCGTCGAGCAGGTACCCGACGACCAGCGGTGAGCAGGCACCGGCCACGCTGCCTGCCATGTTCATCCCACCCGAAACCGTTCCCGCGTAGCGGCCGCCCAGATCCATGCACGCCGTCCATGAGGGCGGCATCGTGAAGTCGTTGAAGAAGCCGGACAGCCCCAGCATCAGCATCGCCACCGTCGGGTTCTCGAGCGTCGTGAATACCAGGATCGATGCCGACGCGGCCACGAACCCGGTAATGGCCAGGATGCGCCGCGCGCGAATGACGCCGATCCGCGTGGCCAACCACTTGGCGAGCCCCGCGGACACCATGCACCCGATGCCGCCGAGAAAGAGCGGCAGCGATGCCAGCAGTGCGGCCTCCTTGGCGCCGAGGCCTCGGGCTTCGCGGACGTAGGTTGGCAGCCAGGTCACGTAGAACCACCAGCCGTACGCCATGCAGAAGTACTGCGCCCACAGCAGAATAATGGCCGGCGAGGTGAGCAGCATCCGCCACGGCATCGGCCCGTGTACGGCCGCCGTGTCTCCGGCCGGGGGGATAATCGCCAGTTCCGCCTGATTGACCCCGGGGTGCGTGGCGGGGTCGTCTCGATACCACCGGTAGAACCAGATCGCCCAGAGTACGCCGAGGCCGCCGAAGATTTCGAAGGCGCGCCGCCATGAGACGAAGTCGAGAATGTAGGCGACGAGCAGCGGCGTGAACGCGCCGCCCCACCGCGCGGAGAGCCAGAGGATTGCCTGCGCACGCTCGCGCTCCTTCGACGGCAGCCAGGTCGTGAATGCTCGCGTCAGGTTCGGGAACGCGCCGGCCTCGCCAGCGCCAAAGAGCGTCCGCGTCACGAGCAGCGATGCGAGGCCCCATACCCACCCGGTAGCCGCCGTGAAGAGCGACCACCACAGGACAATGCGCATGAGAACGCGGCGGGGGCCGATCCGGTCGCCCAGCCAGCCGCCGGGAATCTCGAAGAGCGCGTACGCCCAGGTGAACACCGAGAAGACCCAGCCCATCTCGATGGCCGTCAGGCCAAGATCCCGGCGCATCGCCGGGGCCGCCTGCGAGATGCAGACACGGTCGATGTAGGTGATGACGGCGAGCGAAACGGCGAACCACGTGACGGTTCGTCGTGCGTGTGTCGGATTCATTGTCCGAGACTATAATCCGCGCAGAGTCATCTCGGCTCAGAGGGAATAAATAAACGGGATGCGCGTTCCAGTGCCGAACGCGCGGGCGCGCACGCTGTTGCAGAACGTCCGTCGGCTGAAGCTCAATGCCGCCCAGCTCGTGCCGATCCATGAACGCGTGGGGTGGCACGACGAGTGTGAATACATGGCTGGAAGGACGGAGTAACCGATGAGGGTGATTCAGGTCAGGGAGCCCGGTGGCCCCGAAAAAATGGTGCTCGTTGAGGCTCCCGAGCCAGTTCCAGGGCCGGGGCAGGCCCTGGTGAAGCTTGTCGTCGCGGGGGTGAACTTCATCGACGTGTACTTCCGGACGGGCGCTTACAAGGCGGAAGTGCCCTTCACCCTCGGCAGCGAGGGCGCCGGGACGGTGGAATCCGTGGGGCCAGGGGTCACTGACGTCGCACCGGGCGATCGCGTGGCTTATGCGATGGTACGCGGCTCGTATGCCGAGTACGCGGTCGTGCCCGTCGGTTCGCTCGTGAAGATTCCCTCGGGTCTCGATTTCTCCGCGGCGGCGGCCGCGATGCTACAGGGCATGACCGCCCATTACCTCACGCACTCGACCTATGCGTTGAAGCAGGGCGAGAGCTGCCTGGTGCACGCCGCGGCTGGCGGTGTCGGAGGACTCGTGGTCCAGATGGCGCGCACCTGCGGCGCGCGTGTGTTCGGCACGGTTTCGAACCGTGAAAAGGCGGATATCGCCCGCGCGAACGGGGTCGAGGCGGCAATCAACTACGTGGAGCAGGACTTCGAGACAGAGGTCAGGATGCTCACAGGCGGCCGCGGTGTCGATGTCGTGTACGACTCGGTTGGAAAGGTGACGTTCGAGAAGAGCCTCAACTGCCTGCGGCCGCGCGGGCTGATGGCGTTGTTCGGCGCGTCCAGTGGGCCGGTACCGCCGTTCGACCTTGGTGTGCTCAATACCAAGGGTTCGCTCTTTGTCACCCGCCCCGGCCTCGCACACCACCTGACGAGCCGCGAGGAGCTGATGTGGCGCGCGGGCGACGTGCTGCAGGCGGTCGCTTCAGGCACGCTGAGGCTCCGCATTGATTCGACCTTCCCTCTCGCCGCCGCCGCCGAGGCGCATAAGGCGCTCGAAGCCCGAAAGACGTCCGGCAAGGTACTGCTGGCGATTTCCTGACAAGACCACCGACGAGGATCGATCATGAAACCCGCAACTCATATCATCACCAACTGTCAATCACGAGTGGAGAAATACATGCAGAAACGCACATTGATGCTCGTTGCCGTGCTCGCGGGCGTGGCGGCGGTTGTCCTGGTGAGCAATCAGTGGATGTCGGCGCAGCAGCGTCCGGCGACGATTGCGGCCATCCCGACGGAGAAGGGAGGCCAGGACATCTTCGGCGGGTACGACGTGGACGCCGCGTGGCCCAAGGACCTCGCGACGATCCCCGGACACGAGGGGTGGACGTTTGGCGCCGGCCAGAGCGTGTTTGCCGAAAGCCCCGACCGCGTCTACGTGCTGCAGCGCGGCGAGCTGCCTAACGTTCCGCGTCCGATGCAGAAGAAGCTGAGCGACCTCGGGCCGAGCACCTTTTTCCCGATCGGCCGGCTGCCGTGGCGCGATGCCACCGCGACCAGCCCTCCCGGAAACGGCGGCACCGGCCAGCTCGCCGAGCAGGGGATGGAAGCATGGGCGCGCGCCGGCAACAAGATGGGCGTGGATGCGCGATGGGAGCACAACGTCATGGTCTTCGACAGGAACGGCAACCTCCTACCGGAGACGGCGAACTGGATGCAATGGGACGCGGCGATGCAGCGGCCGCACTTCGTCGCCATCAGTCCGTATGACGCGCAGAAGAATATCTGGCTTGTTGACGACCACAAGCACGTCATCTACAAGTTCTCGCACGACGGGAAGACGAAGCTGCTGACGATTGGCACCTACGGCGTGCCAGGCGCGGATGCGACGCACTTCAACCGGCCCACGTTCATGGACTGGTTCCCGGATGGCAGCTTCGTGGTGGCCGACGGCTATAACGGCACCCGCGTGGCCAAGTTCGACAAGGACGGAAAATTCCTGCTGGCCTGGGGCGAGAAGGGCAGCAACATGAACGATACGCGCCCCGGCTTCTTCAACAACGTGCACGGCATCGCCGTCGATCCGAAGACGCGGCGGGTGTTCGTGAACGATCGAGGCAACCACCGCGCGCAGGTCTTCGACGAGAACGGCAAGTTCCTCGACTCCTGGCGCTTCGGGGACAACCCGTCGGACGTGCACGCGTTCATCATCACGGCGGACGGCTTCCTCTGGGCCGCCGACCGCGGTACCAACCGCATGCTCAAGTACGACCTCTCCGGCAACTTCCTCTATTCCTGGGGCACATGGGGCGACTTCCCAGGCGGAATGTGGGGCGTGCACGGCATCAGCGTGGACCAGGAGGGGAATTTCTACGTGGCCGAGGTAGACAACGGCGGCGTGCAGAAGTTCCGCCCCCGCCGCGGCGCCAATCCGCAGTGGCTGGTCGGCAAGCCGGTGCGGTCGGCGTGGCAATAGGCTGACAAATTCTTCAGGTGTCGAGCAGGCGGTGGTTGAGTACCATCGCCGTGCTCGCCACGTCGTCGACGCGCCTATCGGCCCTCCCGTCTGAGGTCGTTCGCGGGGTGATGTCGGAAGGCGAATCGTGGAGGTGCCGTGCGAACACTGCCCTGGATCTTTCTCTTCGCCTTTGCCGGCATCGTCGGCTACGCGCTCGTCTCTCAACGCGGAGACTTGCCTCCAGCGGTCGCATCAGAACCCGTCGCGCACCCGGCCATTGTCGGCACCATCGAAGATGTCATGAAGGCCGTCGTCGGGCCGTCCTCTGACGTCCTGTTTGGGGCCGTGGCCACGACCCTGACCGCCAGCGGGCTGGTGGAGAAGCGGCCGCAGAACGATGAAGAGTGGGATCGGGTGGAGCACAACGCGCTGATGCTGGCTGAGGCCATGAACCTCATCACGATGCCGGGGCGCGAGGTGGGACCAGCCGCGCCGTCCGCCGACGCGCCCGCGAGCCAGGATGCGCCAGAGCTGACGCCGTCCGAGATCAAGAAGCTAATCGACGCCGACCCCGGCCTCTTCGCGCGGTACGCGAACGCGCTGCAAAAGGCCGCGATCACCGCCCGCGATCATGCGAAGAATAGAAACGTGGCCGGAATCGTGGAGGTCGGCGGGACGATCGAGGTCGCCTGCGAGAACTGCCACCTCTACTACTGGTACCCGAAGAAGGGCGAAGCCCCGCCTCCGCCCTGAGTTGTTGAACGCGCTCCCGCCCGCTCCCCGACCCACGCCTCGGTAGGTCCTTGCGCGACATTCTTCGTACTGTCCCCTCGCCGTGCTCGCAGTCGGGCTCGTCGGCATGCGACGCGCAGGCGAAAGATGGACGAGATATCCCGCGGCGCCCGCAGAAATGGATGCGCGATCGAGGTCGGCCTATCGCCTCTCGTCTCGTCGTTCGAATGCCACGCAACTTCTTTGCACGCAAGTCCTTCCAAGCAAATTGAATCCAGCTCAGCCACCGCGATACACTGCGACGGCCGCGGGCGTATTGGAGTATCGAGTTCGGCCGACGACTTGTTAGGCATCTCAGCTATGGACTACTTCCAAGGTGTCGTTACCGAGTTCCTCCGTGCTAAGCGGTCGCGGTTCGTGAACACGGAGTACATGATCAATCTCGATCTCGACGGTACCTACAAGAAAGATCGGCACTGGTACTGCGATGCTGTCGCGATCGACTTTGCCGACTCCACAGTTCATCTATGCGAAATCACATACTCCAAGACACTTCAAGCGGTAGCTAAGCGCCTACAGCTTTGGTGCAACCATTGGCCGGAGCTCGTGGAGGCAATCCGTCGAGATAGCTCACTTCAAGGCCAGTGGCATGTTGTCCCCAGGGTGTTTGTTCCCGGGCCGCTTGAAGCCTCACTCGCAGCGCGCATTTCGGTGCTGAAGCGGCCTGCTCCATGCAGCCAGCCAATGCCTCAGCCCATCGTCACACTTCTGGAGGAGGTGTTGCCATGGAAGTACCGCTCATGGAACGGCCAGCCCTTCGCAGAGAGCGGTGATGCCTAACCCTTCGTTGCACCCGACACGAGATCTTCCCTCGATAAAGTAGACACTTCCGCCTATCGACAGGAACTGTCCCCATGCCGCGAGCTTGGCGACTCGCGGCTGACCAGATCCCTGCGGCTTGGTGGGGTCTCGGTCCGCCCTTTCGTGTCCTTCGTGGTTGAAGGAGCAGCGTGAAGCGCTTCTAACCAAGCCGTCCTGACGAGGCCTCGAGCAGCGACCAGCACTTCGTTCCAAGCTTTTCCTTCCACGTCGCGTAGAAGCCCGAGAGCGCCCGGCGGAAGGGCGCCGTCTCGACCTCATTGAATATGAGGCCCCGGCGTGCCAGCTCGGCGCGCAGTCGCGTGTTCGCCGCCTCCTGGTCCTGTCTCTGGAGGCGCACGTACTTCGTGACATTGCGATCGATCATTTGTTGGATGTCCGCGGGGATCCGCTGCCACGTCGGCAAGTGCGCGAGCAAGTTGAAGCCGGACCACATGTGGTTGGTCATGCTCACGTAGGTGACCACTTCGTACAGTTTGAAAAGTTCGAGCAGCGCCAGTGGGTTTTCCTGCGCGTCGGCCTTGCCCGATTGGAGCGCCGCGTAGATATCGGCACTGTTGATGACAATCGGTTCGGCGCCAAGCGTTCGGAACGTGTCCGCCACCATGGCGCCGGCAGGCACGCGCATCCTGATGCCGGCCAGGTCTGCGGGGACGACGATCGGGCGCTTCGATCCGGCAATCTGCCGCATACCGTTGTCGAACGCGCCGGTCGCAAACCCGTGGATACCCTTGGCCGCCATCTCTTCCCGCAGGTAGGTGCCGAGCGCGCCGTCCATGACCCGGTGCGCCTGCGCGGCAGAGCCGAAGGCGAACGGCACTTGCTGGACCTCCGCGGCCGGCACCACCGGGCCGAGCACGCCGCCCATCAGCGTGAAGAACTGGATCTCGCCCGACACGAGCATCTTGAGCGCGGCGGGGTCGCTTCCGGGAATCTTGTTGTTCTCCGCGTGGACCTGGGTCTCTACGCGCCCGCTCGTCTCGGTCCGGATCGCGCTCCACATCTCCGTCAGCCGTTGGTGCAGCGAGCTGGCCGTGGTCTGATTGTGGAATTGGGTGAAGGTGAAGTCCGCCGCCCGCAGCGAGCGGACGAGCAGGGTGACGGAGCCAAGCGTGGCCCCGGCGACAAACGAGCGGCGCGTGAGGGCGTCAGCCATTGCCGCCCATCTTACTTACCTGACGTTCAGATGGCATGCCATAATCGGCGGCCGCGGACGATGGCGCCCCGCGAAAGGGGCGCCCCACGCCCAACGAAAACACTGTAGGGCGCCCCCCTTTGCGGGGCGCCGGGAGATGACATGCCTGCTTACTGGGTTGCTCACGCGAAAATCACCGATCCTGTTGACTACAAGAAGTACACGGACCGCGTGCCCGCCATCATCACGCGCTTCGGCGGCAAGGTTCTCGCCCGAGGCGGCCGCTATCAGATCATGGAGGGCCCGGAGGGCTTCCATCGCCATATCGTGATCGAGTTTCCGACGCTCGAGGAGGCAGTCGCCTGCTTCCAGTCACCGGAGTATCAGGAGGCAGCCGCCTTCCGCCGCAACGGCGCTGGAGAAGTGCAGAACGTGATTGTCGAGGGTGGGGAGGCGACGAAGTAGGGGCGGACCTCGTGTAGGGGCGGACCTTAAGGTCCGCCCCTACACGAGACCGCGGAATGACTCAGTGTTCCGTGTGGCGTGAGGTCGTTTATGCCGGCGTCTTCTGAAGCACCTGATCGACGATCACCTTGAACTCGTCGGCGGTCAACAGATCCTTCTTCTCAAACGACTTCGCCTTCACGAGCTGCAGCATGGCCATCCGCTCTTCGTCGGTGGCCTTGATGCCCAGTTTCTCGCACCACTCCTCGATCGACGGCGGGCCACTGTTCTTGCCGAGCATGATCGTGACCGGCTTCTGCCCGACCAGGCTTGGCGCGAACGGGATGTACTCGAGCGGGTGTTCCTTGCGTGCCAGGCGGACCCAGCCGGCGATGATGCCGGACTCGACCTCGTAGAGCTTGTCGCCGACGATCGGGCGGTTGGGCGGCTGCGTCACTTTCGCGAGATTCATCACGAAGCGCGACACCTCGCAGAACTGCTCCGTCTTGATGCCGAGGTCCACGCCGTGGAGGCAGAGCAGTGCGAGCACGACGTCTTCCATCGGCACGTTGCCGGCGCGTTCGCCCAGTCCGGTGATTGTGGTGTGCGCGACCGCTCCACCCACCTGCAGCGCCGCGATGGTGTTCGCCACGCCGAGCCCGAAGTCCTGGTGGCAGTGAATCTCGACCGGCTTCTTCAGCTTGTCGATCACCTTCTTGACCACGTGGCTGATGGCGTCCGGCGTACATCCGCCCATCGTGTCGGCAATCGTCAGCGCGTCCATGTGCCCTTCGGTGGCCACCTGTTCGACGATGTCGAGGAAGCGGCTCAGCTCCGTGCGGGTCGCATCAATCGTGAAGAAGACCGTATAGAGACCGGCTTCCTTGGCCGCGAGCGTCGTCTCGATCGACGCCTTCATGGCGCGGTCGATGCTCCAGCCGTAGCCGTATTTGATCATGTGGTCGCTGGCGGGGATCTCGACGACGACTCCCTTGCAGCCCGACTCCTTGATCACCTTGATCTCGGCGGGAATACAGCGCGCGAAGCCGAAGATGTCGGCCTTCAGGCCGAGCGCGGCGATGTCCGAGATGGCCGCCCTGTCCTGTGGCGAGACGGCGGGCATGCCGGCTTCGATGCGGTGGATGCCCATCGCGTCGAGCTTCTTGGCAATCGCAACCTTTTCCTCGCGGCGGAAGACGACAGCTGTCTGCTGCTCACCATCACGCAGCGTGACGTCGTGAATCTTGATGTTCGAGCCGAAGTGCTGGTTCTTCGTGACCTCTGGCAGATAGCTCCAGGGGCTGATGAACCACTTGTCTGTCTTCCACGGTTCCTGCATGTAACCTCCGTTAAACAGCTGATTTTACCCTTCCGTGCCCTGAGGCGGCAAGCGACTCGCACGTTCAGTTGCGCCGGTTCGAACCGGGGCGCTAACATGCCTCTAGAATCCCCACCACGGTAATCCATGCCCAAGATTCAATTCACACTGAACGGTAAGGAAACTCAGGCGAACTACGAGCCCGGCATGCACTTGCTGGAGGTGCTGCGCGAGGAGTGCGGCATCCGGTCGGCCAAGAACGGCTGTGCTCCCGAAGGGGCATGCGGCTGCTGCCTGGTCATGATCGACGGGCGGCCCGCGCTCTCGTGCCTTCGCAAGCCGGAGCAGATGGCGGGGCACGACATCGTTACCCTCGAGGGGATACCCGAGAAAACGCGAAAGGTTCTCGGAGAAGCCTTTGTTCTCGAGGGCGGCGTGCAGTGCGGCTTCTGTATTCCGGGCATCGTGATACGCGGGGCCTCACTCATCCAGCAGGGGAAAACCGACGACCGCGGAGCCATCGCCAAGGCGCTCGACGGGCACGTGTGCCGCTGCACGGGTTATGGCCGCATCATCGACGCCATTCAGACGGCTGGCGAAGCTGCTAGAAATGAAGGCAAGCTCCCGAGCACGGAGCCGCGCCGTCACCACTTCTTTGGTGAGGATTTCGGCCTGGCCAGGAATCCCACGTTCGTCAAGGGCGGCGGGCCTGAGAATGGCGTCGGCTCCTCGGCGGCCCGCGTCGGAGGGCTGCAGCAGACATTGGGCGAAAAAGCGTTCGTCGATGATATGAGCGCGCCTGGCATGCTGCACGGCGCGCTGGTGCTGTCGGAGCACCCGAGGGCGAAGGTTCTGAAGATCAGCACGGATGAGGCAAAGGCGATGCCCGGCGTCGTCCGGGTGTTCACAGCGGCTGATGTCGTCCACGAGCGTGGAACCGGCCTGAATGTTCCCGACCTGCCCATCTTCGTGGCGGAGGGAGAAGTCACCTGCTGCGTGGGCGACTTCCTCGCGATGGTCGTTGCGGACACGCAGTTTCGGGCGCGTGCGGCAGCGGGCAAGATCCACGTGGACTACGAAGTGCTGGAGCCGATTACCGATCCGGAAGCGGCCCTCGCGCCCGGCGCCCCGCAGGTGCACTCCGACGGCACCTTCTACCCGAGGCAGAACCTTATCGACACGATCGCGTTCTCGCGCGGTGACATCGATGCGGCGCTGAAGACGTCGGCCCACATTATCGAAGCGACGTTTCAAACGCAGCGAGTTGATCCGGCTTTTCTCGAGCCCGAGGCGTGTCTCGCGATTCCACAGGGACAGGGCATCAAGGTCCATACCGAGAGCCAGGGGTCCGTGTACGACCAGAAGCAGATCGCCACCGTGCTGGGGCTTCCGCTCGAAGCGGTGGAGATTGCGCTGGCGGCCAGCGGCGGCGCCTTTGGCGCCAAAGAGGAGTTGTCCATCCAGGCACAAACCGCGCTGGCGGCCCATCTGCTCGGACGTCCGGTCAAGACCGTCCTGACGCGCGAGCAGTCCACGCAGCACCACGTCAAGCGCCACCCGATGACCTTGCGGTACACAGTCGGTGCCGATGCCGAGGGGCGCCTCACCGCGGTTCGTGCGCGAATCGTGGGTGATGCGGGGGGCTACGCCGGCACGAGTGGCAAATGCCTGCTCCGTGCCGCATGCCATGCGTGCGGTACCTACCGGGTCCCGAACGTCGACATCGAATCCCGCGCCGTCTACACCAACAACCCGACCAGTGGCGCGATGCGCGGCTTCGGCAGCAATCAGGCGCAGTTCGCCATGGAAGGCATCATGGACATGCTGGCCGAGAAGGTCGGCGTGGACGGCTGGGACATCCGCGAACGCAATATTCTCAATCCAGGCGACGCATTCAGCACCGGACAGATCATGCGCGAGAGCGTCCGCGGCATCCGAATGTCGCTAGAGGCAGTGAAGGGTCTCTACAAGAAGGCGAAGTACAAGGGCCTTGGCTGCGGCATCAAGAGTACGGGCCTTGGCAATGGCACCGTCGAAGGGGGCTACATCACCATCCGCGTCATCAAGGGCGGGCGGGTCGAGATCCTCAACGGCTACACGGAAATGGGGCAGGGCATCTACAC
>JAKFXY010000045.1 GCA_021731165.1 Acidobacteriota bacterium
CGCTAGCGTCCTCTCCCCCGCCGTGGTACAGTGAGGGTTCCTCTCATGTCGCGGGGTGGAGCAGTCCGGTAGCTCGTTGGGCTCATAACCCAAAGGTCGCGGGTTCAAATCCCGCCCCCGCAACCAACATAACCGACAGCCGCTGAAGCGCCCTTTGCGCCAGCGGCTGTCAGCATCTCCCCCAACTTTCCGACCACCCGAAGTAGTCCGTCACCGGGCGGAATCTCGATACGGTCGATGAACCCTCGCAGGGTTGACCGGGCTGACTCTCGCAGTTCGATATCGTCGTGCGAGAGCGCCGCCGCCAACTGCCGCACCTTGTCCTCGAAAATGACGGCCATGCCCGCGTGCAGCACCGGTGATGTCGGCTCGGTTGCTGCTGCTGCGATGACGGCCTGCAACTCCGCTCGGCGTAGTTCGTTCTGCCGGACTTCGGCCTTCCAGGACTCGACCTCTCCGAAGCCGGCGTTCAGGTAGCCGAGAATTTGCATCTGCCGGCGGTCGATGCCTTCAAGCTCGCGCCGCGCGTTGACCAGCTTCGACTGACTCTCAGCCCGGATACGGTTCGCCTCAGCCACGAATTCGCGACTGAATTTCTCCAGCCGGTCCGGCGTCAGGAACTTCTCCTGAAGGGCCGCGAGAGCCCGGCGCTCGACCTCGGGACGCTTGATGACGCGCGAGTTGTCGCAAGCCCCGGCAGTGTGGTTGACGCACCGGAGTTCATCTCTCGACTCGGTCGTGAAGCCGCCATCGCAGATAGCGCAGCGGGTCAACTTCGAGAACAGGAACTTCGGCCGGCGCGCCTTGTCGATACCGGCTCGCTGTGCCTGCTTCGTCTCGGCCTGACGGGCCTTGACTGCCGCCCAGAGGTCGTCATCGATGATGCGGAGGTGAGGCACGTCCTTGATCGTCAGGGTCGATGCCGGGTTCATCACGGCTCTCCCGCGCTCGCCGGTCTTCGGGTTCAGCCGATACTCACGGCGACCGTGAACCAGGCGGCCGAGATACAGCTCGTTGTTGAGGATGCCGACGCCGGTCCGCTGGTTGCCGTGGATGGTGCTCGGTCGCCAGACCCGTCCGCGCGGTCCTCGCATGCCTTCGCTGTTCAAGCCTGCGCTGGTGAGCGCGAACGTTGGGCCGATTATCGATTCAGGCGATGCTGAAGCGACGAATCGAGCAGGAGACTCACGAGAAGAAGCCGCGGAGCCCCTGGAGCACTTCTTGGAGCTTCTCGCCCCGCAGAACGCACATCTTCTTGAGGACCAGTGTCGAGTGAACCGTGAACAGCTTCGAGAGCTTCACGAATTGAAGCGCTGAGATCGGTAAAGGGGAAGGAGACGAGGACGAGGACGATGTCGCCGCGCCTATAGCGTGTCGTAGACGGCATCGGCCGGGTTGTCCCAGAAGTCGAAGCTCTTGTCCGCGGCCTTGAGCCACCCGAGCGTCTCAAGGAAATCGCGGAGCTCCTCGTCCGAGAACGCGGTGTAGATCGCGCCCAGCTTCGCACCCTCGACGTCGTCGAGGGGCTCGAACACACCGTCCCGGTAGGCGATCTTGATGCTCATGCCAGAACCTATTATAGCCGTGCGGCACGGACTTCTTACGCGGCCACCCACCACTCCGCCAACTGACAGCGGCTGCGACCCCCGCAACCAACTTCAATTCACGCTGTAGACGGTCATCTCGTACGCGCCTGTCGTGGTCAGCACTGCCGCCAGGTTCTCCAACACGAACAGCTCAATCCCAGCTTCGGTCGGATTGACCCCGAACGGGTTGATGATCCGGCGTCTCAGAACCTGAACAGGCGATTGATCTTGACGACGAGCGAGCGGTTCTGCAGGTCGGGGAACCCGCGCGGCCGCGTGTCGCGCCCGTCGTTGTAGACGACGAACAGCTCGCTGCCGGCGTGATACTCCCAGCGAAGCCGGGCGTTGGTGGCCATGGTGTTGTTGCTGGAGTTGTACTGGACGAGCCCGCTCACGAACAGAAACGGTGTCAGCGTGAACGTGGCGCGCGAGCTCACCAGCTTCGTCGTGAACGACCCGAACGGCAGCGTCACGCGGTTGATCGAAACGCCCGGCTCGACGGCGAGCCGCGGGTTGATCTTCACGCGCGCGCCGCTGTAGCCGAACGCCGTCCGGTCGCCGTCGTAGAAGGGGCCGTACTCCGCGAACAGGGTGCCCGACGCCTTCCACTGCTGGCCCATCGTCACCTGGCCGCGCACCGTGCGAAGGTCGTAGCCACCCGCCGGGATTGTGACACCGCGCGCGATGAGAAACGGCGCCGGGAGCAGTTCGTACCCATCGGCCACGGACAGCTCCAGCGAGTCGCTGTTCTGGAACTCGACGCGGAACTCGCCGCGTACCTCGCGCGTCTCGAGAATCCCCGCGCCATTCTCGACATAGGTGAGCGAGCCTTCGTAACCGAACTTCCGGAAGATCCGGCTGTTGCGCGGACGCGGGCTGAAACGGGCGAGCCCGAAGCTGCGCCGCATGTCGTCGCGCCGCACGAACCCGACCTCCGGGATGAAGTTGTCGCCCACCGTGAGGTGCGATATCTCAAGGCCGTAGCGGTCGGCGTTGTAATTGAACTGCCCCCGGTAGCTCATGTTCTCATCCGCGACGCCGGCAGTATCGGTCCTGGCCCAGAAGGTGTTGATCGTCAGGTTGGAGAAGAATGCAAACGTGCCGTCGAGCCCGTAGGTCTCGGCGGCCCCCCTGCCGGCCACCGTCGTGGAGCGGCGCGTGACGAGCGCGCCTACGGCGCTCCGCCGCAGGATGTCGCGCCTCACCCGCACCACCGCGAAGTTCGTCGATGGTACGCCGAGGCGATCCACCTCACTCGTCTGCATGTCGACGAGCCCGACGCTCACGCGGCCCATTCGACCGGTCAAACGTCCGCCCCCGTCGATCGGAATCAGCCCGCCGCGGTCGAGCCCGATACGCCGGCTGTAGAAGAGGACCGGCACGTCGCCGGCGTTTCCGCCGGCGACCCCACCGAAGTTGAAGAGCCCCTGGTTCTCGAGAAAGAAGTCGCGCTTCTCCGGAAAGAACAGGCTGAAGCGAGTCAGGTTGATCTGCTGCTCGTCCGCCTCGACCTGGGCGAAGTCCGTGTTGTAGGTGAAGTCGGCCGTGAGATTCTGCGTGACGCCGTACTTCACGTCGACGCCGAAGTCCTTGCCGACATCGTTCTCGATGCGCGGCGTCGCCGTCCGGTCGGTACTGAGGCTCGACGTGACGTAGGGCTTGATGTCGAGCGCCCGGGCTCCGGGCGGCGCTTCGATGCCGACGAGCGTCGCAAACCGCGACGTGCGCATGCTGCCGCCGCCGTTGGCGCCGATTCCGTCCGGCAGGCGCGTCAGGTACGCGTTCTCGTTCTTCCAGCGGCTGATGCGCCTCAGTTGGACGCCCCAGATCTGGGCGCGGCCGGGTCTGTACCTCAGGGACTTGAACGGAATCGCCGCCTCGCCGGTCCAGCCGCGCTCGCTCCGCCGGACCTTGAATGTCCAGACCGGGTTCCAGTCGCCGTTGTACTGGCCCTCGTTCACATTCTGGCCGTCGGCCCACCCGCCGATCGGCGTGAACTGAAAGTTCACGCTGTTGCGACGGTCGTAGAAGGTGTCGAAGGCGAACCCGAAGTTCTCGTTCTGCCAGGTGCTGCTGCTGTCCCGGCGCATCTCGTCAATCACCATCCGCTCCGGCTGGCTCTCCGTCGCCCGCACCGACACGTAGACGTTGTCCTCGTCAAACGCAATCCAGGCTTCCGTCCTCTCGCTCGCTTCAGCGCCGGGACGCGGCTCGGCCTGGATGAAATCAGTGATGGGCGTGACGTTCGTGTAGAGCGCTTCGTCGAGCTGCCCGTCAACCTCTAGCGGCGCGTCGAGGCGGATCGCTCGAACCGTCGCGCGTCCCTGTGCGTCGCGAGCCATCGTGGCCGGAAGCGCGGGCGGCGCCGGGCCGTCGTAGGCGAACGGAAGTCGCAGGTCGGCGACAACCGGCGCCGTGGGGGCGCCAGATGCCGCGGCGCCCACCTGCCCCGCCCGGGAGGTCACGGGCAACAGCGTAATGAGCACGGACAGCACGGTTTGAAGGTGCTTCATTCGACGCCCGGTAACCGGGCAAAGTCCCTGTCTCACGAGCCAGAGGGGAAACTGTGACCGCGCCTGTTCCAGGGCGCGGTCACAGCGATAGCCAATCCTAGGCGTTGGGGGTCACGACCGTGGCGACCACCGTCCGGTTCATCGCCACACGGTATGCCTCGGTCGTCTGCGCCAGCGGGAACGTTCTTGCCGCCAACGACTTCATGTCCAACTTTCCCGCTTCCATCAACCTGACGTAACGGGGAACATCACGCCTGGCATTGGTGCCACCGCAGGTACCGCCCCAGAAGTGCTTTGCGCCGTCGGCCCAGTTCGTCGCGGAGATCTGCACGACGGAACCCGCCGGATAGCCAATGCTGCAGGAGACACTCGTCCCCGTGGACGAACACAGTTGCCAAATCTGTGACAGCACCGTCAGGCCCGTCGGGTCTGGCCCACTCACCTCCGACGGCTTCACGCCGCCGTAGTCGCCCCCGACGGCTTCAATGACGTGATCCGGACCGACTCTGCCGCCGCCCGCAAAACTCCGATCCGTCTTCCCCTTGCACATCTCCCGAAGGTGGTCGACCAGGGCGTCCTTGAACATGTCGCCGGAAATGCCGGCACCCCCTGGGATAGGCGAACGTGCCGTGTACTGATTCGGATCGACGCCGTCGGTCGCGCCGAGCTTCAGGGCCAGGTCGCGCCTGTAGCGAATCGGCTCGACCGCGATGATGCGCGCGGCCCCTTTGATTCTCGCGCCCTGTATCGCCGACAGGCCAACCGGGCCGCAGCCGAAGACCACTACGTCCGACCCTATCTCGACAGGACACTTCGTCGTGGCCAACCCGAGACCGGCGTTGCCCACGCACGTGAGCATGGAGAGTTCAACCGACGATACGTCGGTGAAGACCGGCACGCACTTCTCCTGGTTGACAATCATGACTTCCGTCATGCCGCTGGTGCCGGAAAAAACCGGCCTGCCGTCCGCCGTGTCGCCTGCAGGAATCTGCTGGCTGCCGCCGCCCTGGTTCACGCATTGGTCCGAGCGCGACTTCACGCAGTTGTAGCACCACCCGCACGCGGCGTGAAAGTTCACGACCACGCGGTCACCCACTTGGACAGCAAACACCTCTGGACCGATGGCTTCGACGATGCCAACGCCGCCGTGACCGACGACGCCGATGTTTTGTGGCGCGTTCGCGCTCGGCATCAGGACCTGACCCACGCTCGAATAGCAGGTCTGCGCGGCCTCGGTGCGAATCGCCACCATTCGGCCGGTCAGCGCCCGAAGCGTGACCGGTTGCATGCTCGGAATCTCCCTGTCGAACTTGATGAACGAGCGGATTCTCCGGCCAGCCTGCGTATTCGTGCGAATCGCCGGCGCTCCCTGCTGGGCGGCTGGTGCGCTGCCGCCAAGGACGACGGAGGCGCTCGTGGCGAGGGCCGCCGTTCCAGCAGCTTTCAAAACATCACGGCGGGAACGCGAGTCGAGTCTGGACCGAACCTTTCTTGACATCTTCTTGATCTCCTCTCACACGGAAAAAGCATCTAACATTGCGAAGCGAACGACGGTGAGTACCGTCGGAGCGTCAGTCTAGCGGCTCGCCCGCCCGCCGACAAGCGGAGCCCCCAGGCACGAGCCTCAGGCTACATCGATATGCGGCCGTGATCGTCATCACCTCAACTGCGGGGGGCATCCAGGAAAGTAATTGCCCTTCGCGAGATGCTGGGCGCAGAACTCCTTCACCCGCTGGATTCCGGGATTCACCATCCTGATGACCTGTTCGGTGGTCATGACATCCATGTGGACGGGCACGTTCTTCTCGACCGCGATTTCCCTGTGGGCGATGTTCTCGAGCCAGCTGTTCCCCCACCACTGCAGATCCTCCGCGGCCGTCGCGACGTCGCCTTCGATCATGATCTTGTGCTCGGGGATGTGGGCGAACACGGCGTCGGCCATGTGGTTGTTGGCGATCACGTGGTAGATGTCCATGGTCATCGCGCTGTCCTTCAGCTGCAGATGATCGTCCACGGGGATGAAGGTGAAGGGCCTCCGATTCCGTTCGAGATCGTCAGGAAAGTTCGGCGCCCGGCGCGCCATCATCTCGGCGAAGATCACGCCGTTGTCTCGCCGCGAGATGATCGTCAGCCCTTCGGCCACCGCCTGCCTCAAGCCGGCCGTGTGATCGAAGTGGTGATGTGACTGGATCAGCTGCGTCACGGGCTTCCCGGGCACGAGATTTCGCGCCATCGCCACGACGGTGCGCACGCGGTCGGGCCCTCCGCCCGCCTCGAAGAGCGTGAGGTGATCCGCGAACTCGATCGCCATCGTTCCGCCAGTGAATCGCCAGACGCCACGCGCGATCGGCGTGACCTGGATGTTGC
The DNA here is from genome assembly GCA_021731165.1 of Acidobacteriota bacterium. Classification (GTDB taxonomy): domain Bacteria; phylum Acidobacteriota; class Vicinamibacteria; order Vicinamibacterales; family UBA2999; genus JAKFXY01. Next base: position 6,467 of record JAKFXY010000045.1, read on the forward strand.
CTCCCGGACCGCCGGGTCCACCGGGTCCACCAGCGCGGCCGCCAGCCGCCCCACCCGCCTGCGAAACGGCCGGAGCAGTTACGGAAGCCGGCGCCGCGAGGTTGTCGATCTGCGCGTTCACTTGGTAGCCATCAACGTACAGCTTCAGGAAATCAATGTCGCGCCAGTCGAGCTTTGTCGTGTAGCCGAGCGGCATGTAGATCCCATCCCACGGCACGTAGCCGTAGAAGTGGGTCGTATAGGCAACTTCGCCAAGATTCACGTTCGGGCCGGACCAGCGGATCCATGCCGGATAATTCCGCGGAGCGCGGATCGCCATCGTCAGCGTGTCGCCTTCCTTCAGCGTCACGTCAACGAGCGTGAGGCCGTTCTCCTGGCGCCGATTGCCGACCGTGGCGGCCGGGTCAAGAGCCGCGCGAACGGCGACAACGGGATGGGTGTGCATCCACATGCGACGGTCGCGTGCATCACCACCTCTGATCGCCTGGTTCTGCTGGTTGATGTTGTAGGCAATGGTTCCGTCGAGCACCTGCCGCTGTAAAGCGAAGTCGTGGCCGCCGTAGTTCGCGAATGGGAACAGGTCGTTGCGGCGTTCCTGGTGGTACATCCGCCCGTTCTGGAGGTCGTACACGCGCCGGTAGTCGTTGGCCGCGATCAACTTCTGAGGCGCCCCCGGCATGCCGGTGATGTTGCCGCCGCCATTCTGATAGGCATACTGGGCGTAGCCGACCAGCGAGATGTTCCGCAGCGCGCGAATCTTGTCGGCCCCGCCAAGCGCGGTGGCCGCGGCGCTAATCGCCTGTTGCGCCGTGGTGCCAGGCACCCGCGGATCGGCCGTTGCTGGCGCGCTCTGCGCGCCGCCCATTGTCGCCATGCCCAACCATGCGGTAGCGAGCGCCGCGAGTGTCATGAGTCCGAATCGTGTTCGCATGAAATTCTCCACCTCCCGCCTTCAACGTGCCACCGCGCACGCATCCCGACGACCACCGACGGTCCCTGCCCCTTCCCCGGGCCTTTGTATCACCGAATCCGGTTGCCCAGCCATCGGGTGAAGCACCCGTCCTGAATTTCTCCGCTTGACGGCAAACGGACACGGCTGCATGCTGTGCCAGGATTTTGGCTATGTACAGACCTCGGCTCCCAGCAGCAGTCCTCGCGCTCTCGCTGATGGGAGGTCAGCCGTTGCATGCGGGGCTGCCGGCTGGCGATCGCGCGGATGCGCCGGGCGCAACCGCGCGACAGACGGCCACCGTTGGAGCGACGATGACGCGCCGCAACGATGTGCCGGCATCGGAGGCACGCGCAAAAGCCGCGCTCGACGCATCACCGCGACACAGCGAATGGATGAATGTCCTTTCTGGAGGAACATCGATTCGCACGTTTATCGTCCATCCGGTGCGGAGGGGTCGCGGTCCAGTGGCGATCGTGATCTCGGACAACCGGGGGATGAATGACTGGATCCGCTCGGTAGGGGATCAACTGGCCGCCGAGGGGTTCACGGCGATGGTGCCTGACCTCTGGTCCGGCCTGGGACCGGCCGGCGGGGACTCGGAGTCGTTTGCCAGTGCTGACGAAAGAACCCGCGCGATCGGCCGGCTCTCGCGGGAGGAGACCGTGCGCCGGCTGCAGGCGGTCTGGGAGTACGCCATCAGGCTTCCGGCGATCAACGAGAGAATTGCCGTCGTTGGATTCGGCTGGGGTGCGGATCGCGCACTCGAGTACGCGGAGGAACAGCCGATGGTTGCCGCGGCGGTCACCTTCGACGGCATGTCGCCATCACGGACAGTGCTGGCCAAGACCAGTACTCCCGTGCTGGCACTGTTCGGAGACCTGGATGCACAGGCGTGGCCGAAGGCGATGGCCTTCCTGCGTCAGCACACCAACTGAGCGAGAGGACCGCGTATGAGGATGACTATGACGTTCACCCGCCTCTGCACACTGATCGGCGCGGTTGCCTGTATCGGAATGGTCGTCGGCATGGGCGCGCGCGGGCAGGCGAACACGGCGGCGGCACAGGCCGCGCCGGGTGCCGTCCAGATTGACACCGACGACATCGGCGGGGTCGTGACGAGCGCCGCCGGCCCGGAGGCCGGTGTCTGGGTCATCGCGGAAACGGCGGACCTCCCCACCAAGTTCCGGCGCATCGTCGTCACCGATGATCGTGGCCGGTACGTTGTCCCCGATCTGCCGAAGGCGAGCTACCGCCTGTGGGTGCGTGGATATGGACTGGTCGATTCACCGGCCGTGCAGGCGTCGCCGGGACAACGGCTTCCCCTGACGGCCGTCGTGGCGCCGAATGCCCTCGCGGCGGCGCAGTACTACCCGTCGGACTATTGGTTCTCCTTGCTGCAGGTCCCGCCGAAGGAGTCGTTTCCACTGGCGCCCGAGCCAGCCGGCCGTGGCGCTCGCGAGGGCCAGACTCCACTTCAGGGTGTCGAGAGCCAGGCCGAATGGGTGTCGGTGGTCAAGGGATGCGTGATCTGTCACCAGATGGGCAGCAAAGCCACGCGCGAGATACCGCGTTCACTCGGAACCTTTGATTCCAGCTTCGCCGCCTGGGACCGCCGGGTGCGTGCCGGACAGAACGCGTCGGGCGGCATCAACGGCGTAAACCGCCTCGGCCACGATCGCGCGCTCGCGCTCTTCGCGGATTGGACCGACCGCATTGGAGCGGGAGAAGTCCCGCCCGCGCCGCCACGGCCACAAGGCCTCGAGCGCAACCTCGTCGTGACGCTGTGGGACTTCGGCAGCACGACGGCGTTCCTGCACGACGTGGTGGCCTCGAACAAGAACAGTCCAACGGCCAACGCCTACGGTCCGATTTACGGTGCCGAGTGGTCTCACAATTCGTTCGAGATCCTGGACCCCCGGAAGCACACGAAGGCGAGCCTCAAGATCCCGCTGAAGGACGAACGGGATCGCCAGATCTTGCGCGCTCAAGCAGTCGGACAGTCGCAGATTCCGGTGCCGTCTCCGTACTGGGGTGAGGAGATCATCTGGGAAGAGCTCCTTTCCGTCGTCGTCCCACACATCGATAGCCGGGGGTATGTCTGGTACAACGGGCGGAACAAGGCCGGTGTCACGCCCGATTGGTGTCGGACCGGCTCCAACAACCCGTTCGCCAAGAATTGGCCCATCGAGAACCCTCCAGCCAATCCGGATGCCGAACGCGCGCAGCCGCAGGCGCAGCGCGCCATCAACTTCTACAATCCGAAGACAGGTACGTTTGGCTTTGTCGATACCTGCTTCTCGACACATCACATCCAGATCGCGGCCGACCCCGACGAAACGGTATTCGCGAGCGGCTTCGGGCTGATCTCCTGGGTCAATTCGAGAGTGTTCCTGGAAACAGGCGACAGCGAAAAGGCACAGGGCTGGTGCCCGTCCGTCATCGACTACAACGGCGACGGCAAGACCGGGCCGTTCACGCGTCCCGGGCAGCCGCCCGATCCGACACGGGATCGACTCGTCGAGGATCCAGGTGGGTACGGCGTCGCGTGGAATCCGGCTGACGGCAGCGCATGGTTCGCGCAGGGCGCGGGAGTGCCTGGCAAGATCGTGCGCATCGCCCGCGGATCGAATCCACCGGCAACCTGCATGACGGAGGTCTACGAACCGCCCTACAACAATCCGCGGCTGCCAGGCGTGATGGGGGCGACGCCGCGCGGAATCGATATCGACACGAACGGGCTTGTCTGGACGGCGCTCGCGACAACCGGACAACTGGCGAGCTTCGACAGGAGCAAGTGCAGGGTCCTCAACGGTCCCACGGCCACGGGACAGCACTGCCCCGAAGGCTGGACGCTCCACCCGTCGCCCAGCTTGAAGTTCAAGGGCGTCACGGACCAGTTGAATACCGACTTCCTCTATTACAACTGGGTCGATCGCCACGACACGTTCGGCCTCGGTGCGAACACGCCGCTGGCGACGGGCACGGGATCGGATTCACTGCTCGCGCTCGATCGAAAGACGGGTCAGTGGGTGAAGCTGCGCGTGCCGTATCCACTCGGGTTCTTCACGCGCGGGATCGACGGCCGCATCGACGATCCGGGAGCGGGTTGGAAGGGCCGCGGACTGTGGGCCGCGAATGAGACCCGCGTGACCTGGCACAACGAGGGAGGAAAAGGCAGCACGAGCTATGCGGCGCACTTCCAGCTTCGCCCCGATCCCCTCGCCAAGTAGGTCAACCGTCACCGCCACCGGATGGTGGCGATGACGCGCTCAATTCATCGAGCAGGCGCCGGGTCCGCGGGGATCGCCGCAGCTTCCGCAGCCGCCGGAGGCCATCGGTTGCGCGACGGCCGTTTGCGCCGCGCCGCCGGTGCGCGCCGCGAACACCGAAAAGCGCCGGTCGAGCTCACTGCCCCGGCAACCGGGACACTCGGGCTGCTCGCGTCCGCGCACGAGCAGCTCGAAGCGATTGGCGCAACTCCTACATTCGTATTCGTACAAAGGCATGGTTCCTCCATTATCGCGCATCCCGCCAACCGGCAAGCGGGACGTCAGTTGAACTTGTCGAGACCCTCGGTCAGCTCGATGTAGGTGCCCCAGGGATCCCTGACATACGCGATCACGGTACCGAGCGCCTCCACCTTTGTGTAGGGACGTTCGAGCGTGATGCCCATGGCCTGGAGCCGTTGGGTAAACTCCAGTAGATTCCGGATCTCGAATCCGATGTGATCAATCGCACGGCCCTGCGTACCCACGACGGGATCGGGTGAAGGCGAGAAATTCAGCGCGACGCCAGGCAGATCCGCGGCAGGAAACGGCCCGCCGTTCCGTTCCACGGCGCCAAATACCTTGATGTACCACGCCCGCATGTCGAGGTTCTGCTGGCCGAAGAAATGGACGTGGTGAAGCGTCATGGGGAGCGCCTGTGTCTTGATCTCGACGAGCTCGACCTTGGTGCCGCCAGGTGTCAGAGCGAACGCCAGGGCGTTGCCGCCCTCGGGCGGCGCACCCGCGATGTCGTCCTTCACCACGCGATTGGTCGGGGCCTCGGTGCTCGTGATCATCTGAAACCCGTTCGCCTTGATCCTCTCGACCACGGGACGCAGGTCCGGTACGGAGAAACCAACGTGATTGACCGTTGTTCCCCGGCTCCCGCCCGAGGGCGCCTGAGCCCTGAACCAGATGAAGACATTGGGGAACTTCACAATCTCGGTATTTCCCGTCCCGACCTTGAGCAGCACTCCGCCGAGCGCGGCCACGAAGAATTTCTTCTCCTCATCCACGTTCGCGGCGCTCACGTGATGATGTCCGTACACGATCGGACCATCCTTGGCGGCGACGAGCTGCCCGAGCGCCGTTGACGCCGAGACAAGCACCAGCAATAGGGACAGGATGAACCTGGTCAGTAACGTCATGCTTCTCCTTCCACCTCACCGCCTCGACGTGTCTGGCAACTCGAATACGGTCAACATGGCGCCGCGATCCGGCGGGTTGCGGATCTCCGGTGCGAGCGGCGCCGCCGAGCCGGCCCACGCTCCCCCGCTGCCCACGGTCACCGCCACGTACTGCCTGCCATTCACCATGTAACTGATGGGGCCGGAATTGGGCACGTCGGCCAGCCGTGTCCGCCAAAGCTCTTTCCCAGTGGCGTCGTCGTAGGCCGCGAACGTGCGATCGAGCGAGCCCGCGAATACGACGCCGCCCGCGGTCGCGAGGACGCCTGAGGTGTACGGCGAACGCTGCCTGGCGATCCAGGCCACCTTTCGCGTGGCGAGGTTGACGGCCTGCACACGGCCGTACTTCCCGTCGCTATCCGGCCGCGGCCGAAGAGACCAGCGGACGCCGGTGGACAGGTTGCCGCGCCCTCCTGGCGCGACAGGCGTGAGATCCATGCACGACTCGTTGAGCGCCGCGAACATCACCGCCGTCGTCGGGTTGAACGCCCCAGGTGTCCACGACTTCGCGCCCCCTACGTGCGGGCACACGGTGATGGCTTCGCCGTTGCCGGGAATCAACCGCGGGTTCACCTGCTTGGCACCAGTCCGCGGATCGATGCCGATGACGATGTTCTGCAGCCCGAGGTCGATTGAATAGGCGTAATTGCCCGAATCGGCCTCCAGCACGTCGTAGATCGCCTGCTTGCCGGCGGTTGCCACGAGCGTCTTGGGATTGCCTGGAAGCGTGAACAGAACGCGCTCGAACGCCCAGTCGAGATCCCACTGATCGTTGGGCTGATGCTGGTAGTGCCACACCAACCTTCCGGTATCCGGATCCAGGGCGACGGTCGCGTCTGTATACAGCAGTTCGTTCGTCACACCAGGCGCGGTGATCGCGTTGCGATACGGACCAGTGTCGTAGGTCTGGGCCACGCCGAAGAGCGCAAGGTTCGCGGCCGGATCGTAACTGCCGGCCACCCAGGCCGACCCGCCATTACGCTCTTCGAGCGGCACTCCATTCCAACTGTTGCCACCGGGCGCGTCGGGGCGCGCGATGGTCGCGAAGCGCCATGCCTCCTGTCCCGTGGCGGCGTCGAGCGCGACGATGAAGTTGCCGCCTGGGGCGCGGCCTGTCGTACCGACCATCACCTTGCCCTTGGCAACGAGCGGCCCGCCCGTGAGGCCGTAGCCAGCCTTCCGGTCGGCGACAGGACGGTCCCACACCACCATGCCGGTCCTGGCGTCGAGCGCGACCACGTGCACATCCGACGTCCCGACGTAAAGCATTTCGCCGTAGATCGCGATCGAGCGCTTGACGCTGGGTGCCACCTCCTTCGGCAGCCGCCGCGTGTACTGCCAGAGCAGATCGCCGGTGACCGCGTCGAGGGCCTGCACTCTGTCGCCGTACGCGTGGACGAAGAGGACCCCGTCATGAACGAGCGGCGTCACCTCGTTCGGCCCGCTCGGCAACAGCCAGCTCCAGGCCATTCGCAGACCGCTGACATTCTGCCGCGTGATGTGCGCCAGCGGCGTGAAGCCCTGCGAGTCCCATCCGCGACGCCACGTGAGCCACTCGCCGGACGGCGGCGAGGCCAGCATCGCGTCGGTCACGGGCGTGAATCCGGTGAAGGGATTGCGTGTCGCCGGCGGAGGCGGCACGGCCACGCCAGCGGACAACCCTCCCGACGGATCGCCCGGACGTCCGGGAAGCAGCGTCAACCTCAATCGATCGGCATCCGAGGGGACAGCGGTCTCGCCCGCGGCGAGGTCGTTTCTCTGGAGCAGGAACGCAAGGACCTGTGCGTACCGTTCGTCACCGAGAGAGCCCGGCGCCGCCGGCGGCATCGTGCTCAGTCTGGCGAAGAGCGGTTCCGCGCTCTGTCCGAACCAGCCCTGGCGAAACTCGACCCCCGACAACGGCGGTGCGAACGCTCCGTCATCGAGATTCTGCCCGTGGCAGGAGGCGCAGTTCTGCGCGTAGGCGACCTGCCCGGCCGCGGCCTGCGCGGCGGTGTACGACGAGGGGAGGAGCGACTGCGCGTCCGCGCTCCAGACACGCGGGAGCACGACCAACAGACAGGCCGCCGCGCCTAGAGCGCCGAGGCGGGCCGACCGCGCCCATGTCATATGCCGCTCCTCACACTGCCTCTACGCACGTCGGCTTGACGAGCGCGGGTCGCTTAGGAACTCCCGGCAAGCCATCGCCGGGTACGTCCGTCGAGCAGCCCATCCACCGACCAGAGATCGTCGGCGGCGGGCAGGTACAACGTGATCGCAACGAGCGCCGCTCGCGGGAGGATGAAGGTATTCACGATCGTGATGTTCATCGCCGTCGCGCCCATTGGATGGTAGAGCGCGTGTACGCCGTAGGCCATCGCGACGAGCACGACGAGGACCGCAAGCACCCGGAGCGCCGGCCGTGTCCAGAATCCGACGAGCACGAGCGCACCGAGCACGATTTCGAGAAACGGTGTCAGGGCTCCAACCATCATCACGACCGCGCCGGGAACGAACCGCACGGCGTCTGGCAAGAGTGCCATGCCTCGTCCGTACTCCAGCGCGCCAGGGTCCGCCAGTTTGTGAATGCCCGCGAACAGGTACACGAGCCCGAGGATGGTGCGCGGCACGAAGACAGCGCACGCGCGTTCCGCAGGCGTGGGCGAGGCTGCCATCAGGGCTTCTCACTCATGCCGGGTTCGACCCAGGCACGCGCTTCCGGGACCAGAGCAGGTAGTCGAGCGACAAGCGGTCGGCATCGCGCGGAACGAGCAGCACGATGAGCAGCAGCGCCGAGCGCGGCAGAATGAATGAGTTGATGGAGGTGGACGGCTGAATGAGCAGGTGCCCAAAGGCGACGAGTATGAGAATCCCGCCGAGCACGAAGAGCGAGGGCCGTGTCCAGAGGCCAATCAGGACGAGCCCGCCCGTGATCAGTTCGAGTACGGGCACGGCCGTGCCGGTCGCCCAGAGAGACCAGACAGGCAGGAACGTGGCCGCGTACGGGACCACGAAGAGGTCGCGGGCGTGCTCGACAGGCCCCCACATGAATACTTTGTAGATCCCGGCAACGAAGAAGACGATGCCGAGGATCGCTCGTGCAACGAAGATCGCCCACGCGCGGTCGGTGGCTGGCGTCATCGGGCGGGAGTATAGGCGATCGGCGGGGTCTTTCCTAGCCGCCGCAAGGCCATCGCCGCGATGAAGGGATCGGCGGACACGAGCCGCATACGCCGTTCAGCCGCTTCGCCCTCTTCAACTTAGTTGTTCCGGCGCGCGTCCCGCGCTTCCTGGTAGTCCGGCTTCAGCTTCAGGGCCGCGTCGAGCGATTCCCGTGCCCGCGTCCGGTTGCCATCCTTCGCGTGCGCCATGCCAAGGTGGTAGCGGAACTGTGCCGACTTGGGATCCCCCTTCACCGCCGCCTCCAGCGCCGAGATGGCTCGATCGGTAAAGTCCTTCTTGTAGTACACCCAGCCGAGCGTATCGTTGACTTGAGGTGAATCGGGCATCTTCCGCTTGGCCGTCTGGGCGAGCGAGAGCGCCACGTCCAGATTGCCGCCGCCTTCCGCGTAGATCCATGCCAGGTTGTTGGCGGCGACGCCGGCCTCGGGATCCGCCGCCACCAGCGTCTCGTAGGCCTGTTTCGCCTCCTCCGTCTTGCCTTGTGCCTCCAGGATCAACGCCACCATCGTCTTGGCCGGAGTGCCCACGGAGCCTCGACTGCCGAGTGCCTCATAACGAGCCTTCGCCTGATCGAGCTTGCCCTGTCGCAGGTACATCCGTGCCAGGCCAACGAACGCCTGCATGTTGTCGCCGTCGGTTTCAAGAACCTTGTTGAGCGCCGCCTCTTCCTTCGCCGCGTCTCCGCTGGCGGCGTACGTGCTGGCGGCCAGCAGGAGCAGCGCCGAGCTCGTGGGCGCCTTCGCGAGCTGCTGTTCGATGGTGCTCCGCGCCCGGTCGCCGCGATTGTCCAGGAGGTCGATCAGCGTCTTGCCGCGCAACGCTTCGAGGTGAGTCGGAGCAATCCTCAGCGCACGTTCGAATGCCCGACGCGCCGCCGCACGGTCCTGGCGCGCAAGGTGGACCTGGCCCAGCTGCGCGTGCGCCTGCGCCAGGTTCGGATTCGTCTTCACGATGTCGTTCAGCTCGGCCTGAGCGCGTCGCAGATCGTTCTTGGCAGCCAGCGCGCGGGCATGCATCAGGCGCACCGGCACGCTTTTCGGGGCCGCGCTCAGCGCTTCCTCGGCGATCTGCATGGCGGTGTCGGTGTCGCGCTTCTGGATATGGAGCTGCGCGAGCTTCAGCTTGGTGGCGACCAGCCGCGGATTGAGCCTGAGCGCTTCGTTGAACGCACGGATGGCCGCGTCCGAATCGCCACGTACCGCCAGCGCATCGCCAAGCGTGTTCTGGGCCGTTGCCGATGTCGAGCTCGCCTCCACGGCGGCCCTGGCGGTCGCAAGCCCCTCGTCGTTCTTGCGGTCGCGGAGCTCGAGCTGCGCGCGAAATGCCAGCGCGTCCGCATTCTTCGGCTCCTTCGCCAGGACCTCCGCGATCGCACCGTAGGCGGCCGCGGCGTGTCCCTGGGCGGCATCGATCCGCGCCAGCCGCACCTTGGCGGAGGCAAACGCATCCGCCTGCTTCACGACCAGCTCCAGAAGCGGACGGGCCTGGTCAACGCGACCTTGGCCGAGATAGTAGTCCGCCAGCGCGAGTCTCGCCGCCGGTGTCTGCGTGCGTTCCGCCACGGACTTGAGCGGCGCCTCGGCTTCCTTGGGACGCCCGGTGCTCGTCAGGAAAATCGCCAGCGTCCGCTGGCTGCCGAGGTTTGACGGATCCGTCTCGATGGCTTTCCTCAGCCACGTCTCGGCGTCGGGGAGACGCCCCGCGGACCAGTAAAAGGCCGCGAGCGCCTGTTGGGCCTCGAGTGACCCAGGATCCACCTCTACGGAGCGTTTGAAGGCCGCTTCAGCCTCCTCGCTCCGCTTCTGCCCAATCTGCATCGCCCCGAGCATCACGTAGGAGCGCGCGTCGGACGGATTCATCCGGATCGCTTCGTCTATCTCTTCAATCGCTCCGGTCACGTCGCTGAGCCCGGCGAGCGCCGTGGCCTTGGCGATCTGCGCGTCCAGGTTCTTCGGCTCGCGCGCCAGCACCGCCTCGGCGCGGGATTTCGCATCCTCGAACCGGCGCGCCAGGATCAGAAACTTGGTCGCCTGAATCTGGGCATCCGTGTTCGCCGGCTGCAGGTCGGCCGCGCGAATGTACTCGCCCATCGCCTTCGGAAGGTCGTTCAACCTGACGTAGGTCTGCGCCAGCCTGTAACGTGCGTCTCCGTACTGATTGTCCAGAGCGATGGCGTTGCGGTACTCCACGACCGCCTCGGCATTCTTGCCTGCCTGGACGAACGCATCTCCACTGACCAGGTACTCCTCCTTTGAGGTTCCCCAGCCGCACGCGGCCATCGAGGCGGCCAGGACCAGACACGCAACAAGAGACGGCAGTCGACAAGACGGCATGTGGCGCATCTCCTTAGTACTTGCGGGCCGGCGGGTGATGATAGCAAAACTCCAACAGGACACTACCCTTTCCGGCCGTGGCCGCGGCCGCGTCGAGATCTACGAACGGTTCCCTGGCCGACGTCAGTGGTGATCACCGCCACGCCGACAAGGCACAGCCCCAGGGAGACCAGGTGTGCAAGCGTCAGAGGACCGACCAGTCGTGTGTTCACGCGGATGAACTCGATGCCAAAGCGGACGGCGCCAGCCATAACCAGATATCGGCCCAGGACCACGTGGTCCGACACCCCCGCCCGGCGCCACCTCATCAGCGCCCAGGCCACGAGTGCCAGTGCCGCGGCTTCGTAGAGTTGCGTGGGATGAACGGGAACCGTGACAGGCGGAATCCCCTTGGGGAAGGCAACGGCCCAAGGCAGATTGCTCGGCCGGCCGTAATCGTCGCCGACCAGGAAACAGCCAATCCGCCCGAGCGCGTGACCGACGGCGAGAGCGGGCGTGGCCGCGGCGATCGTGGCCAGGAGCGGCAGACCGCGCGCCCGCATCATGACGATCGCCGTTCCGACGCCGCCGAGAAACCCGCCGAACCAGCTCATCCCTCCGCGGCTCAGGAGCAACGAGAGAAACGGCGCCTCGCCGGCATGCTCGATCGACCAGAGCAGCTTGGCTCCCGCGAGCCCGCCGAACACACCCGCAAGCGCGGCGTCGACGCCAGTGGCGGGAAGCCCGCTCCTCGACAGCTCGCGCCCGAACATGCGCACGCCGACGAGCGCGGCCACCGCAACCATCACGCCGAAGGTGGTGATCTCAAACGAGCCGATCCTGACGAGCGTGGGGTACATACCTTCAGCTTAGGCCGAACGCGAGTTCCACCATTCACGAGTTCGTACGGCACCAGGCCGCGAGGCAGCCAGGCGCAAATCGTCCAGCGTGTCAACGTCCTCCAACGGCTCGAGCAGGTGCACGGCGACGCCGGCGGCGGTCGCCGCGCTCAGCGTCTGCGCCAAGACATGCGGCGTTCCCCACTCGCATGCGGAGAAGATTGCCGGTACGACTGCCGACGCCACCAGGTAGTAGCCGCCGTCAACGGCCGGCCCAAGCACAACCGCATCCGGATCGGCGTCGAGCGCCGAGAAGGCGGCTCTCACGTGAGCCGGCGTGATCGACGGGAGGTCGGAACCGACGAGCGCGACGCGGGCTGCGCCGCGCGCGATGAGCGTGGCCATCGTGCCCTCCATGCGGTCGCCGAGCGTACCTTCCGGCTGCGCGATCACCTCGACACCGGGTGCGATCACGCGCAGTTCCCGGCACGCGGAGGCAGGCGTCACGGCCAGCACCGTGGCCGCTCCCCCGATCGACGCGTTGTCGAGTGTGTCGAGCAGGAGCGCCGTCAGCAGCCCCGGATCGGGAGAGATGCCAAGCGCCGAAAACAGCCTGGCCTTGCCGCCCGAGGAAGGCGCCCGCGTCAGGATCGCGACAACGTCCGAGCCCGCCACATCCACCATAGCCGGAACCCGAGCAGCAACGTGAGAACAACCGCCCACTGGCGGGGCCTCGTGATGTCAGCCTTCACGAGCCACCAGAAGTGAACCACCGCGCCGATTGCCGCCACGTACACGGCGCGGTGCAACTGCTGCCAGCGCCTTCCCAGCCTCCGGATGGCTCCCGTGGTGGAAGTGACAGCCAGCGCGGTCAGAATGAGAAACGTGCCCATGCCGACAGTGATGAAGGGCCGCTTCACGATGTCCTCGGCCATCGTGGCCACGTCGAAAAAAGACACGAGCGTAAACCAGATCACGACGTGCACGGCCGCGTAGAAATAGGCCACCAGGCCAAACATCTTGCGCAGACGGATGACCTCGTTCCACCCGGTCAACCGGCGGATCGGCGTGATGGCGAGAGAGGCGATCAGAAAGATGATCGCCCAGTCCCCTGTCTCGTTCTCGAGGTATTCAACGGGGTTGGCGGTCAGGTTTCCGGCGTAGGCGTCGTACGCGAGCATGACGGCCGGAACGAGCGCCGCGGCGAGGAGCGCCCGTCTCAGGATGCCAATCGGTGGCGTGTTCAATAGTTGCGGCGCAGATCCATGCCGGCGTAGAGCTTCGCGACCTGATCGGCGTAGCCATTGAACATCGTCGTCCGCCGCGGCAGGAACTCGCCGAGTCGCCGCTCGCGCGTCTGGCTCCACCTGGGGTGATCCACCATAGGGTTCACGTTGGCGTAGAAGCCGTACGCGGGCGGCTCCTTGATCATCCAGGTCGATCTCGGCATCGACTCGACGAAGCGAATCTTGACGAGCGACTTGCCGCCCTTGAAGCCGTACTTCCACGGCACCACGAGCCGGATCGGCGCGCCGTCCTGGTTCGGCAAGACCTCGCCGTACATTCCAACCGCGAGGATCGTCAGCGGGTTCATCGCCTCATCCAGACGAAGGCCTTCGATGTACGGCCACTGGAGGATCTCGTCGCGCTGCCCAGGCATCTGTGCCGGATCAAATAACGTCACGAACTCGATGAACTTCGCCTTCGACGTCGGTTCGACACGTTTGACGATGTCCGCCATCGGGATCCCAATCCATGGAACCACCGCGGCCCAGGTCTCTACGCACCGGTGGCGATAGATCCGCTCCTCCAGCGCGTACGGCTTGACAAACTCGTCAAAGTCGAACGCGGCCGGCTTGGCGACGTGTCCTTCGATCGCAATCTTCCACGGGCGCGTCCTGAACCTCTTCGCGTTGATCGCGGGAGAGGCCTTGTCGGTACCGAACTCATAGAAGTTGTTGTAGGTCGAGAAGTCGGCGTACGCCGACTGTTTCTCGGTGGTACTAAGGGCGCTCGTCTTCACATTCGGCAATTTCGGAAGGACACCGGGGCCCTGGACCTGAGCCTCGGCAACCGCCGGCAGCGACGGGACCAGCGCCGCCGCGGTCCCGACAGCCGCGACCGAGGCAGCCTGGAGAAACTCTCGACGCCGGAGATACGTCGCCCGGGGAGTGATCTCCGAGTACCGAATATCGGCAGGCTTTCCAATCAACATGGCGACATTATAGGGCCTACATGATTGCGGTCATCGTGCCCGTTCTCAATGACTCAGACGCACTGAGCGGGCTCCTGGCCGACCTCTCGCCGGCCCCGGATTTCGAGCTGATCGTGGTGGACGGAGGGCAGGACCGGGCCGTCGCGCAGCTCCTGGCCAGTCGGCCGGCGACCCGACTCATCCATTCCGCCGCGGGCCGGGGCCGGCAGATGAACGCCGGCGCCGGGGCGACTTCAGCCGACTGGCTGCTGTTCATTCACGCCGATTCGCGGCTTCCGGAAGGATGGGCCTCCGCCCTCGCTGGTTCGAATGCCGGTGTCGCCGGTGGCTGGTTCCGATTCGCGCTCGATGACGAAGCGTGGCAGGCGCGGGTCATCGAGCGTCTGGTGGCCTGGCGGGTACGGATGTGCCGCCTGCCATATGGTGACCAGGGACTGTTCGCTCGCCGTTCAACCTTCGACCAGCTCGGCGGCTTCCGCGACTGGCCGCTCATGGAGGATGTGGATTTCGTCCGGCGGCTGTCCACCGCGGGTCCAGTCGTCGAACTGCCGATGGCGCTGCGGACTTCGGCACGCCGCTGGCGGCGCGACGGCTGGTTTCGTCGCAGTGCCCGGAACTCGCTCCTCGTGGCTCTCTACTTCGCGGGTGTGGCGCCGCGGCGGCTCGCACGCTGGTACGCCCGCCCTCGCTCTCCTCGGAAAAGCTCCGAGTGACAACCGCGTTAGAGACCCGCGACGGGACCGAGGTAGGCGATCAGGCGGCCGCCGACGATGGCGGCAAACCAGCAGACCATGGAGACCCACGCCAGCCGCTTGGCATGGACCGGTACCGGCCCGTGATCCAGGCGCGGATCGCCGAAGACCCGTGTCCGCATCACCGAGAGCAGGGTCACACCGGCTATCACGAAGAGAAGCTTGACGTAGAAGTCGGGATTCCTCCCGTAGATGCTCGCGTCCTTCATGAACATGGAGACGCCGGTGAAGAAACTGACCCAGACGCCGAGCCACATCAAGGGATAGAAACGCTCCAGCGGCTTGATCGGCGTTCCGCGCGGCCAGATCCCGATGAGCGCCAGGTTGATGATGGTGGCGCTGCCGGCCACGATGGACATGCCCAACGTATGCGTGAAGAGAAACATCGGGAACGCCCAGAGGGAACCCGATTCCCGCATGTAGGTGCCGAACGCGCTCTGCTCGATCCAGACCAGGACATCCATCATGCTCGACCAGCCCTCGCGCGCTCATGCCGCGCGGCACTGAGATTGATCAGGTAGCCGATGATGCCGAGGATGGCGATTCCTCCCGCCACCACCAACACCACCGCACCCGCCAACGACAAATCAGCCACTCCGATACCTCGCTTAGAAGGCGGTGCCGATGAACGGCAACATGCTGCCCCAGAACATCACGCCGATCCAGAGGAACAGCGCCGTGACCGCAAGCACCTTGGATCGCGCGAGCGCCGGCCGCCCCTCGACCGACCACCCCTGGTCAAAGGTGAAGAGGAGCGTGTTCAGCCCCGCACCCAGGATGAACGCGAGCTTCCAGTAGAACGCCGGGTTCCTGGTGTACTGGAAGGCCGCCGCGGCGAAGAACAGCATCCCCGTGACGACGTTCATGCCAAAGCCGAGGATGGCCCAGGGCAGCATGCGGTCCAGCGTGTCATAGGGTATCGAGGGTAGGAACCCGAGCATCTTGAGATCGATCAGCAGGACGACGCCGACGAGGAGCGTCAGCCCGATGAAGTGCAGTGTCTCGGCGGAGACCCACGTCCAGGGCGTGTCGCGGATGAAGTTCCCCACCTGTCGCGCCAACGGCAACGCCGAGGACTCCTGCGTCACACGGATCTCCGGGTGGCGAATCTCACCGCCGATGCTCGCGGCACGGGACACCGTGGCCAGCGCGACGACGGACAAGAGCAGGACCAGTACCGTGTTCCACGTCGGAATACGGGAGAAGCGCCGCTGCTGCCAGAGTGCCAGCCACGCGAAGCCGCCCGTCACCTGCACGAATATCAGCGCCAGGAAGGCCACCCCCTCGTGCATCTCGATCAGCGTGCGCGACACGGCCGGGTCGGTACACGGCGCCGTCGGCGCGCCCCCCAGCGTGTTGCCGGCGACGTGACACAACGCCTCTTCACCCGCGTTGCCCGTGATGTAGGTCGGGATCGTGATGAGCGCGATGCCGACGAGCACGACCAGACTACCGGTCTTCAGGTGCTCGCTGCCAGCGATGAGCGCGATGACGAACAGCCCCAGGCCGATGATGAAACCAATCGTCGGGAAGTGGTTCAACAGCAGGTGGAGATGCGTGAGCGACAGGTCCATCGGTATTCTCCTCGAGCGCGCTAGATTCTAGCGTTGATCGCTTCGTGTTCGCGCCCGAAGTTTCTTACGTAAAGCTTTGTGAAGTTCCCCGTGGGCCGTTGGCGACAACACCACCCTCGGGGAGGCATGGCGGGAGGTCCAAAGCCCAGCCTGGCTATCGCACCGCCAGAATTACCGCGGCGGAGGCGGGATGAACGGGTTGCCGAGCGGTGTGAAGTTGGGCTTCGGGCCGCCATTCGTGATGCACGTCAAGCCCGGCGCTGACGTACCAGGATCACCCAGCGCTACCCAACCACAGCAGTATCGCCCGCACTTGTCCTGGGTAATGAACGTCTCCGGCCTCAGCTTCTTTCGATACTCGGGATAGAGCGTTTCCGCGTAGCCAAGGATCGCTTCGCTCGGGATACGGTACCGCTGCGTGAGCTCGTTGACGTCCGGATTCTTACCTGGGAGGTGATGCGGCACGCTGCCGATTTCTTCAATCCGTGGCAACTCCGTGACCGGCACGCAGGGCGTTGGAGTCGGGGAGCTACCGGAACGCGAGTCCAGTGCCCAGACGCGCGTCACGACGTCTGGCTCCGTCAGATAGACCGGGTCGGTGATGACGGCCATGACCGTGAGGAAGTCTCCGTGCCTGATGAAACGCCAGTCCACCGTCGCCTTGTCACTGCTCGCCGCGCCGTTGCGGCGCAAGTACCCTGCCTTGTTGTGGGTCGTGCGGGCGACCAGCACGTCACCCTCCCAGCGTCCGGTCGTGAAGCCAGAGAAGGGGTAAAACGCGTTCTCGGAAGGATGCGGCCGTCCATCCATCCAGATCGTGATGACGTCACGATCGACAGCGGCGCTGATCTTCCACGCCACGACGGAACCGCGCACCGGGTCCCACTCGTTCCAGATCCGAAGGCCCTGCGGCCCCCACACGACATACGCGGGGACGTAGTAGAGACACTGTCGCTCCAGCATCGCGAGCTGCGCGTACGTGTACGACAGCGACTTCGCGCGTCCGGCGTCACTGAGCGCAAGGCCGGTGTAGTCCACCGGATCAGATCCAGGCGCGCGCTCGATCCAGTCCTCGTGTTCGAGCGCCTGCCAGCCGCCATTGAGATCGACCTGGGCGAACGCCGGAGCGCACACGAGCGTACAGATAAGTACCGCGCTCGCGATGATGGAGACTCGGAGAAATCGTGTCATGATCGGGCTCCTAGCGTGGGGGGGGCGGGCTACCAGCGCGCCGAGCACGGAGTGGGATCCCACTTCGCACCATCCGCTTCCTTCTTGAAGTGCAGGGCTGTGGTGAATGGAACGAGCAGATATTTCGGGTCGTGCACGATGCTCGTAATGACAATCCAGCTCGTGCCATTCGGCTGAACCGCAAGATCCCAGTATTCGTACAGCACGGCATTCGCGCTATAGGGCACTCCGTTCTTGCGGAGATAGCCCGGACGCAGGCGGTCGGTCACCACCTTCAAGCTGCCCGTCCGCGGGGCGTTGGCTGCGCCACGACCGCGCGGCATCTCCCACGTCGCGACCGAGTTGCCCTGCCAAGTCGGTTGTCCTGCGGGCGGCGTCACGCGACCGAACTGAAACAGCCGTGTCTGCGTCCCGTAGTCGGTTTCAACCTTGAGGGAATTGGCGTCCGACCAACTGATCCGTAGGCGCGTGGGCGTGCGCATCAGCCCAGGCGCACCATAGGAGCGACACTGCTCACCCGCCGCTTCGTCCTTCGCCGGGTCCCAGGTGTCGGCGAGCTTCATCCCTTCCGCCGTCATCGGAACGCTGGCGTAGTCGCCTTTGGCCGGTGTAATCATCCGCCAGCGCCAGTCCTCGGAAATCACCGCGACCCAGTTGCCGGTGAGATCAATTGGGGCTGCCGCCTGCGGAGTCGCTGGTTCAGCGGGCGCTCCCCCCTGCCGGCCGCGGCCCTGTGCGTCCATCCTGGCGCTCAGCAGCACCAGGACGGCAAGCACCGTGATCGTCAACCAGACCGCGCGGGCTCGTGACGGCATGCGGACGGCCCGCGTGGCGAAGGGAATCACACTGAAGGAGATCATGGCGTTCATTCCAGCTATCAGGCCTGCGGCTTGGCCGTCAGGCTCTTGTAGACCGCTTCGACAAACATGTCCGTCGTCCACGGACCCGAGTCAGTCCCATAGCGCCCACGGTACGCCAGAGTCGGATCGGCTTTCTTGATCTGCTCGAGCGTCATGCCGCTCTTGATCATGTCCGCGACGACATTGCGAACGTAGGTGACCATGTCCCGGTACTCCACCAGGTCCGCCTGATCGGCCAAGCGGCCGCGCGCGGGGATGATATAGGTCCGCGGCTCCAGCCACACGAGCGGAACAGGCGGAATGGCCAGATCGACCAGTCGATTCAGGGCGTCTATCTCACCCTGGATGCTCCCGCCCTTTTCGAGGTCGATCAACGGGAAGCGCGTCATGTCGAAGATCTCGCCGGTGACGATCACGTCCGCGCGGCGGAACGTCACGATACTGTCGCCGTCCGATGTCGCCTCCGGCTGGTAGACGATCTGAATACCGTCGTTGTTGAGGGCGTAGGAGCGCAGCCGTCCCGTATAGCCCTCGGTCGGCCACGCATCAACCGGAAATCCCTCTCCCATCCGCTGCGTGACGTTGTCGTGGGCGAGAATCGCCGCGGCGCCGGAGTTGGCGGTCACCGCGCCAAGGCCGGGGCCGGCGCCGCCAGGAAAGATCGTGAGCCCCGCCTTCGACACCTTCTCGTTGCCCCCGACATGATCGGGATGCGCGCTCGTGTTGAAGACATAGCGGATCCGCGGCTTGATATCGGTGCCCTGCACCCTCGTCTTGAAGCGATCGGCCAGCACGTCGACGGCTGCCAGCACCTTGTCCGTCATCGCGGCGGAGCCTGTGTCCACGACGATGAAACCCTCCGGGCCAACAGAGATGCCGATGTTGGCGCCCGCCCCGGCGAGCATGAAGAAGTTCGGGCGCACGGGGATGATCTCGATCTCGCCGGGCTGCGCGGCCTGCTGCGCGCGTGCGCTCTGCGCCCAGGATCCGACGCCGAGCACCACAACGACGACGAGCAGCCATGCCTTCTTGGTCATCTTTTGGTACCCACCGCGCACCTCACAATGCACACCGGTGCCGTCGCCGCGCACCACTCCAGACAGTTTCCAGATTGACATCCCTAGATTCTTTCAGGTTCCAGACCAGCTTCAACTCCGGAAAGGTTGCCGGCTCCCGGCTTCGCGAGTGAGAGCGACCACGCCGGGCCCCGCGGGCCCGGCGTGCCGGCATTTAGAAGTCGATCTGCGTGCTGAACCTGATGAAGCGCGCCTGCAGGATGGCGGTCGGCCGCCACAGGGTCGCGTAGTTGTTGTTCGTCGCCGTCACCGTGTCGCTGTTGGTGATGTTGTACAGGTCCATGTTGACCGATGCACGGCGCTGTCCGAACCGGAAGATCTTGCCAACGCGGAGATCAATCTGATTGAGCCGCTCTCCGTAAAGGGTGCTGGTTTGCGCTGCCCCAGCGCCCACCACGGGAACCGGATTGTTGTTGGTCTGCCCTATCGCGGGAATCACGTTCACCGTGACGTTGGCGGCGTTGCCCGAGAGCGGACGGCCGAGCGATTGCGCCGCCACCGCGGTGGGGACGATGTAGGCGGCAGTGAGCGTGTTGCCCGGGCCGCTTTGAAATGTCGCCGCCAGTGACACGTCGATGCGCGGAATCGTATACGACCCCAGCCCCTTCAACTGCGTCTGCCATGGCGTCTCTACGTGGCAGAACTCGGTGGACGACGATGCCGCGCCTGCTCCTACAAGCATCTCCGGCAGCTTCGCGACAATCTCGCAGTTGTCGGTCGTCGTCTTCCCGGTGGAGGTTCCCCCCTGGATCATCAAGCCGTTGGGCAGGCGAGCCTGGGCGCCAATGTCCACGCCATCCCAATGCTCGATCTGCTTGCCATAGTTCTTCGACAACACCGTGCTCAGGTTGGAGGGCTGTCCAAAGAACTGCGGCTTCAGGTCGTAGAGTCCGGTGATGATGTTCCCGCCTCCGCCCGGCAGGCGCGAATCGCTCGGCACCGTGATGCTATACACGTCGTAGTCCGACGGCACTCGGTTCAGGTCGTCGGTCACGGCGAAGTTGCCATACCAACGACGGAAGTAGCCCACGTCCGCCGACACGCGCGGGAGGATCTCCCGCTGCACGGCCGCGCTCAACTCGTAGTTGAATCCACGTTTGCCGGTTCCAGTGCGGAGTTCGAGGTCCCTGACCTGCCCGGCCAACGAGGTGCCGAACGCGGAGTTCGCCATCGCGGCACACTCGCCATTGGCCGCTGCGATGGTGAGGTCGCACTGCGGGATGAAGTCGCCGTCGATCCCCAGCCCACCACGGTCGTTCCACGTCCGCGTCGTGGTATTGGTCAGTCGAAGAATCGGGTTGGTGTTGGACCCGAATCCGCCGAGCGCCTGACCACTCAGGTACTTGTTGAGGGATACGCGGAGCGCCGTCTTCCCATTTCCGCCCACGTCATACGCCCAACCCGAGCGGAAGGAGAGGTCCTTCCAGTTCAGATTCTCCTCGTAGGGGAAGGTGAGGTTACGGTTCGGAGCCAGCGGCGCCGGCCCGAGCTTCTGCTCCGGATAGTCGCTCTTGTAGTAATCGAATCGGATCGCCCCGGTGAACGTCATCCGGTCAACCGTCCATCTGTCCTGGGCAAAGATGCCCATGTCGTGCCGCTGGTCGCTCTTCGCCGTCCAGGGGGTTGCAAACTGCGTGATCTGGTTCGGTACCCCGTTGAGAAACCGATACCGGTACGGTACGTCGAGGGCGTAGGTCGTCGCCTTCAGGTAGCCGAAGGAGTCTTGAAAGCCGGCCTTGAAATTGTGCGAGCCCGTCACATAGGACACGGCAGCACGGTAGGTGTAGTTTGGAACGTAGGTGTTGTTCCACGCCCCGAGCACACCGTTGGACGCGGTGCCTGGACCGTGATAGTTGAGGCCGCTCGACTGTTCCGTCACACCGATGAGCGTCGGGTAGATCGCGATCTGCGCAGGCGTGATCCCCTCGAAGACGTCCTCGTCCAGGGAGCCGCCGCCCGACGACGGACGCAGGTGCATCGTGCCCCAGCGCAGCGTCTTATGGAACGCGGTCGCTTCAACCAGAAGCCGGTTCGTGACCGGGGACTTCCATTCGCCGATCAGCGTCCGCTGCTGCGGAAAACGACGGTCGCTGGATGCCTCGGGCGCGATCGTGGCACCGATCCCGAACGGACAGCGACAATGCGTATTGTTGGCGAACGAGAAGGTGAACTTGTCCTTCTGCGTCGCCTGATACGTCACCCGGAACTGCTCATCCTCGAGATCGGTGACCAGCCCGAATGTCTCTTTGCTCGTGTCTGGCTCGTAGGTCCAGACATTGGGCTGGAACGCGTTCTTGTTTGGACGGATACCGGCAGCGTAATTCTTGGCCCCCTCATAGCGGAAGGTCGCATAGAACCACAGCTTGTCCCGCTTGATCGGTCCGCCAAAGCCCGGGTTGAAATCCCAGTTCTTGTTGATGCGGCCATTCGCGGTGAGGCCCCGGTCCTTCACCCGCTGGGTGAAGTTGCTCCCCGCCAGGCTCTCGTTCGAGCCCCCCATGAACACGGAGCCCTTGAAGTTATTGCCGCCATCCCTGGGAACGAAGTTGATCGAGACGCCACCGGTCGCCTGCTCGGCCGACAGCGCGCCGAAGTCGAGCGATATTTCCGCCGCGGCGCCAACATTCGGCACGGCACCGCTCTGTCCGGCGCCTGCTGTCTGCAGGTCATTGATGGGCAGGCCGCCCTGCATGATGCGCTGGTCGTTCGATCGGCCGCCGTGGGACGACACGCTGGCCTGTGGATCGCCGAGGCTCCCGCCGACGTCGTTCCCGCTCGACACGATGCCCGGGATGAGCACGCCGAGCGTGGCGAAGCTTCTCCCGGTCGGAATCGTGTCGATGATGTCGGCGGTGATCACGCGCTGCTTGGTGGTGCTCTGCACGTCCACGGTGGGCGTTTCGCCGGTCACGGTGATCGTTTCCTCGATCGCCCCGACCCGCAGCTCAGCATCGACGCTCACCGTGATGGACCCGGTCAGTTCGACGCCGTCGCGCTTGAATGTGTTGAACCCGGCCAGCGAGAACGTCACCGAATACGCCCCCGGTCGTAGGTCCACAATCTGATATCGCCCAGACCCGTCGGTCACGACCGAACGGACCTTCTCGATGAGCACCGGGCTTGCGGCCTCCACGGTCACGCCGGGGAGCACAGCGCCGGATGCGTCTTTGGCGGTTCCGCTGATCGCTGCTTGCGCGAAGACCGCCGTCGGGAGCAGGATAAGCTCGGCCAGAAACACCATGAACCGGCTGCATCGAACCATCAACATGAACACTCCTTCGTATGCCGCGCGTTAACGACCCTGTAGCCGCGTGATTAGAGTCGTTCGAGCCGTTGGTCGCAATACCGGAATGCCGGTATTCCTTCGGAACGCCGGCGCGGATATTCCTATTGACCGGTACTACATGTGGCCGTCTGCCCTCCGGTCCGAACGCTGATGAGCCCGAGAGCCCTGGCTCTGGTAGTGGCCTTGTTCTGCCTGGGTCGCCCGGCCCACTCCTCCGGGCGTGACCTCCCGCTCCCTCTGACCGACTACCGGATCACGTCATGGGTCGGCGGCGACGGCATCTCCCTCGGCGAGGTGCGGTCGATCGTCCAGGACCAGGCCGGCTACCTCTGGTTGGCCTCGGACGACGGGCTGGTCCGTTTCGACGGCAGCCGCTTCGCCACGACCGACCTCGTCGCCGGATCCACCCGCCTGCCGGCAGCGCCGGCGCGAGCCCTACGCATCACACGCGACGGCAGCCTGTGGGTTGGGTACTCCGACGGACACGGCATCTACCGCATCAAGGACGGCGAGGTCCGGGACGTCTACCTCAAGAACGAGATCTCCGGATTCGTGTACGCGATCACTCAGGATCGGAGCGGCACGCTGTGGGCGGGGCACGACGAAGGGCTACATCGATTCAGCAACGGCCGCTGGGAGCCGGTCTCATTGCCCGGAACAGAGACGCGCCGACGGGTGCTCGACGTGTTCGAGGATCGCGGAGGCACCCTGTGGGTGGCCGGCATGGGAGGTCTCTACCGCCGCCTTGTCGGCGGCGAGTTCGAGAAGGCGCCACAGAGCCGCGGCGTTGCCCGGGCGATCAGTGAAGATGCCATTGGCCGCATCTGGACCACCGATGAAAGGGACGGCTTCCGGCGCGCGGACGCCCCCGACGCCAATGATCTGTTCGAGGCGAGAGGCATGAGCCTTCTTCATGACCGCCGCGGCAACCTCTGGGTGACAACCATTGGACAGGGGCTCTGGCAAGTGGGGAGCGCCATGAGAAATGGTAGGCCTCCACGCATAAGAAAAGCGACCGTCCAATCTGGTCTCGTGAACGACGAAAACAGCGCCATGCTCGAGGATCGAGACGGCAACATCTGGGTGGCGTCGATCCGCGGCCTGAGCCGCCTCACACCGGAACCAGGTATGTCGGTCGTCGATATCGGCGTCGTGCGCGCGCTCGCGCTTGGCACCGATGGAACGGCATGGGCGGGAACGACCACCGGCCTGATCGCGCTTTCAGGAGTCACGCCGCGGTCCAGGGGCGAGACTCATGTTGTGTCCACCGCGCCTGTCAGTGCCGTTCACACCGCGGCCAACGGCACTGTGTGGGCGGCCACGGACGAAGAAGGGCTGCACCGGATGGTCGCCGGCCGCCTCGTGCCGGTCGCGCACAGCGGCCCGCGGCTACGACGGATCACCTCGATCACGTCGGATCGGTACGGGGCGCTCTGGCTGTGCGACGAAGTGCAAGGCCTGACTCGGCTGAAGCAAGGGCACCTCGAGCGAATCGTCGCCGCGAACGGAGAAACGTCCGCGCGCCCGCTCTTCACACATGTCGATGACGCCGACCGCGTCTGGATTGCATTCCAAGGCGGCACCGTGGGACGGCTCGATCGCGATGGACGCATGGAACGGTACGGACCACAGGAAGGCCTGTCGTTCGCGAGGGTGAGCGTCATTCATCACGACCGTTGGGGTGACATCTGGGTCGGCGGCGACGCCGGCCTGAGCCGCCTTCGCGGGAATCGATTCGAGACATTGTCGTTCCGCAGCGAGGCGCGCGGCCGGCCGGTTGCGGCGATCTTGGATGACGAAGAAGGCGACCTCTGGATCGCCTTCAGCATTTTCGGCGTCATCCACGTGAGCCGGGACGACATCTCGCGCGCCCTGAGTGACGCTTCGTACCTTCTCAGCTATAACGCGCAGAGTACCGGTCACGGGGCCGGGTATCCCGACTTGACCTACGGAAGCAGCGCAGGCGCGGGAGCCAACCATACGTTCTGGTTCCTAACCACTCGAGGGGTAACGGTCATCGATCCCCGAGCGCTTCGAGAGCAGGACGCCCCGGCCATCAGGCCGCGCATCGAGGGAGTGACGGCAGACGATCGACGGTACGGCTCGGCGCCGGGTATGACGCTGCCGCCGCGCACCAGCCGGCTGCGGATTGACTACACCGTCGTCAACCTCTCGTCGTCTTCGAACCGGATCCGGTTTCGGTACCGTCTCGACGGCTTCGACGGCAACTGGGTTGACGGCACGGGGCCGCGGCAGGCCTTCTACACGAACCTCCCTCCAGGCTCCTATCGGTTCAGGCTGCAGGCCTCGAACAACACGGGGACATGGAACGATGCGGAGGCTCGATGGTCGTTCTCCATCAAGCCGATGTTCTACCAGACGCGGTGGTTCTACTTCGCGGGCTCGCTCGGCCTCTTACTGTGCGCCGTGGGCGCATGGCGGCTGCGTCTGCGGCGGTTACGGAAGCAACTGGCCATGGTGTTCGGCGAGCGGATCCGGATGAGCCGGGAGATTCACGACACCTTGCTGCAAAGCCTCGTGGGCGTGACGCTGCAACTCGATTCGGCGTCGCGCGACCTGGAGTCATCTCCGTCCCGTACGCGTGCACAGCTTGTCGGCATGCGGAAACAGCTCGAGGGCTACATTCGCGAGACACGCCAGTCGATCTGGGATCTGCGCTCGCCAACACTGGACCAGCACGGCCTCGTAGGCGCGCTCCGCGCGACGGGAGACCGGCTCACCGCCGGTAAAGTACGCTTTGCGCTAACCGTCACCGGTACACCGCGCCCATGCCCCCCGCACGTCGAGACGCACGTGTTGCGAATCGGTCACGAAGCCGTGATGAACGCCGTCCGTCACTCCCAGGCGCGGCAGGTACAAATGGACATCGGATTCGATCGCAAGGTGCTGCGCCTGCGCATCGCCGACGACGGCAGAGGGTTCGACGCCGAGCAGGTCGCCGCCTCCGGCCCCGCCATGCACTACGGCCTCGCGACCATGCGGGAGCGGGCGGCGGATGCTGGTGGCCACTGTACGATTCAGTCTGTCCCGGGCTCAGGCGCGCAGGTCATTGCGGAGTTCCCGCTCGCTCCGACCGGCTAGACTGTCACGTGACCGAATCGCCGATTCGCGTGCTCGTCGTTGACGACCATCGCATCGTGCGCGAGGGCCTGGCGCTCATCCTCGCGCGCGAACCTGGCATCGAGATCGTCGGGTCGGCCGCCACCGGCGAAGAGGCGGTGGCCCTTTTCCAGCGCCATCGTCCCAGCGTCGTCCTGATGGACCTGCAGCTCCCGGGGATGAGCGGAGTCGAGGCGATACGTGTCATTCGCGCGACCGATCCCCATACGCCCATCATTGTCCTGACCATGTACGATGGCGACGAGGACATACACCGCGCGCTCGGCGCGGGCGCGACGACCTATCTGCTCAAGGACTCCCTTTCGGATGACCTCGTCTGCGTGGTCCGCGCGGTGCACGCCGGCGAACGGCCGATACCGCCACACGTCAAAGCCCGACTCGAAGATCGCGCCGCGAGGCCGACGCTCACACAGCGTGAGGTGCATGTCCTTGAGCGCGTGCTCGAGGGACAGCGCAACAAGGAGATCGCGGCGAGCCTGGCCATCAGCGAGGAGACGGTCGAGGTCCACCTGAAGCACATCTTCACCAAGCTGGGGGTTCACGACCGCACAGCTGCCGTCTATGTCGCGCTTCGCCGGGGGATTGTGCACGTCGGATAGGACGCCGACGAACACGCCCTTTACCACGCGTCTCATGCGCTTGTCCTGCGCGTTCGCTCTATGTCTGACGGCGGTCGCCGCGTGTGGACGTGCTCCGGACGGCAGCGGGGCGTCCGCACCCGCCACGGGCTGGTTTGTCGAAAAGGCAGCCGCGTCGGGACTGGTGTTCAATCACTTCAATGGCATGTCCGGGGCCTACTACGAGGCCGAGATCTTTTCGCCAGGCGTCGCGCTGTTCGACTACGACAACGACGGCGACCTTGACGCATATCTCGTGCAGGGCCAGATGCTGGGCGCCGGGAAGTCGATGGCGCAGGCGTCGTTTCCTCCGGGCGATTCCCTGCCGCTGACGGACCGCCTGTTTCGCAACGACCTCACGGTGGACGCCGACGGCAGACGCACACTGCATTTCACGGACGTGACGAAGCAGAGCGGAATCCACGTGTCGTCGTACGGCATGGGCGTGGCGGCCGGAGACATCGACAACGACGGGTGGGTCGATCTGTATCTCACGCGGCTTGGCCCCAATGTGATGCTGCACAACAACGGCGACGGGACGTTCACGGACGTCTCGCGCCGGAGCGGGACTGACGATTCCGCGTGGAGCGTGTCGGCGGCGTTCGTGGACATCGACCGCGACGGCTGGCTCGACCTCTACGTCGGCAACTACCTCGCATACAGCACGGACTCGGACGAGGGATGTTCCGGCATCACCGGGCAGCCCGACTACTGCCCGCCTGCCGTGTATCGCCCCTCCGCCGATCGGCTCTACCGGAACCGGGGCGACGGAACCTTCTCAGACGTGACCGCCCGCGCACTTGTCCAGGCCGACGCCAAGCCCGCCCTCGGGGTGTCAACGGCGGACTTCAACGGCGACGGGTGGATGGACATCTACGTTGCCAACGACGGCACCGACAATGTCCTGTGGCTCAACCAACATGACGGGACCTTCAGGAACGTGGCGCTGCTGGCCGGTGTCGCGCTGACGGCCGATGGAGACGCCGAGGCCAGCATGGGCGTCGATGCCGGCGACTACGACAACGACGGCGACGAGGATCTCTTCATCGCGAATCTGACCGCTGAAGGCAGCACGCTGTATCGCAACGACGGCATGGGCCTGTTCGAGGACGAGGGTGTGCGCTCGGGCATTCGGCCGGCAAGCCTCGCGTACACCGGGTTCGGCGCTGCCTGGTTCGACGCCGACAACGACGGATGGCTTGATGTGCTCACGGTCAACGGAGCCGTGCGCACCATCGAAGCGCTGGTCACGCGGCACGACCCCTATCCGCTGCACCAGCGGCCCCAGCTATTTCGTAACCTTGGCAATGGCCGCTTCACCGATGCGAGCCGGGAGGCCGGGGCTGTGTTCGAGCGATCAACCGTCGCCCGCGGTGCCGCTTTTGGCGACGTGGACAACGACGGGGACGTAGACGTCCTTGTCGGCAACAGCAATGGCCCGGCCAGCCTGCTCGTGAATGAAGTCGGCCAGCGAAACCACTGGATGGGGCTCAGGGTCGTCAGCCGCCGGACCGGGCGCCCTTCGGCAGGCTCAGAGCTCCCCGGGCGCGTCGAGGGGCGCGACATGCTCGGGGCACGGGTCGGCGTGTCTCTTGGTGACGGCCGCACGTTGTGGCGTCGCGTCCGAAGCGACGGCAGCTACGCATCGGCGAATGACCCACGCGTCATCGTTGGCCTGGGCGCGTCAGCCACGGTGTCACGCGTCCGCGTGATCTGGCCGAGCGGCCGTAGTGAAGAGTGGACTGGATTGGCCGCCGACACATGGACCACGCTCACCGAAGGAAGCGGCCACGATGCCGCCCGTTAGCCGCGTCTGGTCGTGGCTCCTCGCGGGCGCGATGGTCATGACCATCGCGTGCGGGCCGAACGACGGCGCGTCCGTCGAGCCCCGGTTGATCGCGACCCCATTCCCCGCGCTCACCGGGGCAGACCCGGATGCACGGCGGCAACTGCGCGACACCTACGCGGCCTTCACGGCGAGAACGGCGAATCACGGCGCCACCGCGGGCGAATTGAGTACGGCCTACGGCGAGATGGGCACGCTGTTCATGGCCGCCGAATTGAACGAGGCCGCCGAGCCCTGCCTCCTCAATGCCCTGGCGCTCGCGCCGAGTGACCCGCGCTGGAGCTACTATCTCGCCCACCTCTACAGGCGCACGGGAGCGCTTACGAAGTCGGCTGCCTATTTCGAGCACGCGCTCACGATCCAGCCAAGCAACGTCCCCGCGCTGTGGTGGCTCGCCACGGTGTACCTGGCACAGGGACGGCCTGCCGACGCCGAGATGCGCTTCTCGCGGGCGCGTGCCCTTCAGCCACGCGCGTTGTCCGCCGTCTTCGGCCTCGGGCGCGCCGCGCTGGCGCAGAATGACTACGCGAGAGCCGTTGAGTACTTCGAGCGCGTGCTCGCCATGAACGAGCGCGCGATTGCGGTGCACTACCCGCTCGGTCTCGCGTACCGCGGTCTCGGACAGCTCGAACAGGCGCGGAAGCACCTGGCGCAACGCGGCCACATGGAGATCCTGCCGGTCGATCCCCTGATGAACGCGCTCGATACATTGCTGCAATCGGTCACCGCCTACCAGGACCGGGGCATGCGGGCGGGGCTGTCGGGAAACTGGGAAGAGGCGGCGGCACAGTTCCGTCGGGCGGTGGAGCTGGCACCTGACAATATCGAGGCGCGTCTCGACTTGGGCAATGCGCTGTTGAAGACCGGTGACACGGCCGGTGCCGCCGCTCAGGCCCGCGAGGCCATCCGCCTCGCACCGAATGACGTGCGGGCGCAATCGCTCGCCAGGTCGCTCTCGGCGACGACGCCCTAGCGGCACTACAATCAGCGTTCGGCTGGCTATGATCAAGGACGAGAACCACATGCTGCGCCCCGTGAGCCGCGTCATTGACCTGCTCGACCCTTCGCTCAACCGTCTGCACAACATGGACGTCGAAGAGGCGCGCGGCCGCGTCCTGGCCGGCGACCCCGCGGGTATTCGCGCCATTGACGGCTCGTTTGCCCTCGTCGCGGTGGACGGCATCACCGTACGCCTGGCGCGCTCGATGGACCGCCCGCTCCGCTACTTCCTCGCGAAGCGGAAAGAAGGGCCGGCGTTGTTCGTGGCGGACCGAATCGACACGCTGCACACGGCGCTGACGCGCGAAGGGCTTGCCGGCCAGTTCCACCCGAGCTACACGCGCATGGTGCCCGCGCATTACGTCGTGGATCTCGCCCTGGTCGGCTGCCCCGATCCCGATCCGATCTATACGCGCTTCTTCACGCCGCCGCGCGCGGAGGCACCAGACGATCTCGACGGCCTGGGCAGGCGCTATATCGGCGCGCTCTCACGAGAGGTTGAGAAATGGCTGACCCAGATCGACCAGTCAGAGCCCGTGGGCGTGGCGTTCTCGGGCGGCATCGACAGCGGCGCGGTGCTGCTCGTCGTCCATCACGCGATGCTCCGCCTCGGGATGTCGCCGTCGCGGCTCAAGGCCTTCGTGTTGAACCTCGGCGGCGGCCCGGACGTCGAACAGGCTCGCGCCTTTCTCGCCGCGACGGGGCTCTCAATGCTTCTCGAGGAGATCGACGCGCCGCCCGGAGCGCTCGACGCGGAGACCACGGTGCGAGTGCTCGAGGACTACAAGCCTCTTGACGTCGAGTGCGCGGCCATGGGTCTCGCTCTTTGCCGCGGCATCCGCGCGCGCTACCCGGCATGGCGCCACCTGGCTGACGGCGACGGCGGCGACGAAAACCTCAAGGACTACCCGATCGAGGAGAACCCCGAGCTCACGATCCGCAGTGTCGTCGACAACCTCATGCTGTACCAGGAAGGCTGGGGCGTGGGCCGCATCAAGCACTCGCTGACCTACAGCGGAGGGCTGAGCCGCAGCTATGTGCGCACTTACGCACCGGCCAGGCATTGCGGATTCGAGGGGTTCAGCCCGTTCACCCGCCCCGACGTCATCGAAGTGGCCGAAGGCATTCCCTTCGGCGCACTCACCCACTACGACGTACCGACGCTCTACGCGCTCAAGGGAGAGATCGTGCGCCGGGGCGTTCGTGCCGTCACCGGGCTGGACATGCCGGCCTTTCCGAAGCGGCGCTTTCAGCATGGAGCCATGCCGGCCGAGGCGATGCGGGAGAGGCTTGCCGACGAGGCGACCTACAGACGCGCGTTTCACGCGCTCTACACGTAGCGGC
>JAKFXY010000031.1 GCA_021731165.1 Acidobacteriota bacterium
AGATCTGATACGATGGAAGTTCCGCCTGCATGCTGCGCTTTCTCCGGATACGGAACCTGGCCGTCATCGAGTCCGTCGAGGTCGAGTTCGAACCCGGATTCAACGTCCTCACGGGTGAGACCGGCGCCGGCAAGTCCATCCTCGTCGACGCTGTCGGTCTGCTCCTCGGTGCGCGCGGGTCGTCCGATCTCGTTCGCACAGGCGAATCGCTCGCCACCATCGAGGCCATCATCGACGACGGGGACCGCGAGTGTGTCCTCCGGCGTGAGATCACCAGCCAAGGACGCAGCCGTTCCTTCATCAACGGAACTGTCGCTACGGCTGCGGCATTGAGGGATCTCTCCCTACGCCTCGTGGAGCTCCACGGCCAGCACGAACATCAGGCGCTGCTGGATCCGCTGACGCATCTGCCGCTGCTCGACGCCTATTGCGACCTCGGCGATCTCTCCACCCGTGTCGCGGCCGCCTGGGGAGACGTGCGAAGGCTGCGCGATCAGCTCGATCGTTCTCGCATGGACGCTCGCGAGAAAATCGCGCGCCTCGACCTCATCGCCTTTCAGCTCGGAGAGATCGAGCGGGCTGCGCCAAGGCCTGGAGAGGACGTCGAGCTCGCGGCTACGCGGCACGTATTGGCGAGCGCCGAGCGGGTCCAGCGGATCTGCGAGGAGAGCTATTCCGCGCTCTACGAGCGTGATGGAGCGGTGCTCGCGGAACTTGGCGGCGTCTGGAAGCGAGTCAGCGAACTCGCCGGCATCGATCCGCAGTTCGCGCCCTATCTGGACGCACGCGACTCCATCAAGTCGCAGCTCGAGGAGCTGGCCTTCCACCTTCGCCGCTACGCGGATAGCGTCGATGCCTCTCCCGCACGACTCGAGCAGATCGACGATCGGGTGGCGCTGATCGAACGTCTGAAGAAGAAATACGGGCCCGCGCTGCAGGACGTCATCCAGACGGGCACAACGCTCGCGCGCGAGCGGGACCTCCTGGCTGAAGCGGGGGAGCGGTCGGAAGATGTCGAACGGTCGCTCGTGGCGGCGACGGCTCGCTACCTCTCGGTGGCCCGTGATCTATCGGGCAAACGACGTTCGGCGGCAGTGCGCGTCGGCCAGCAGCTCGAGGCTCTCCTGGCGCAGCTGGCCATGGCGAGAACGCGCATTGAACTGCGGTTCGCTCAGTCCGAGCTTCAGGAGTCGATGTGGAGCGAGCGGGGAATCGACCAGGCCGAATTCTATGTCTCGCCAAATCCCGGCGAGGACTTGCGGCCGCTGACACGCGTCGCGTCCGGCGGAGAGCTTTCAAGGATCATGCTCGCACTCAAGACGATGGCCGTGGCGGACTCCGCGACCAAGACATTGATTTTCGATGAAGTGGACGCAGGGATAGGTGGGCGGGTGGCAGACGTTGTTGGCGCCAAGCTGAAGGCGTTAGGCGACCGCTTCCAGGTACTCTGCATTACGCACCTGCCGCAGATCGCTGCGCACGGGACAACGCAGTTTCGCATCGAGAAGCACATCCGAGGCACGCGAACGGTGACGACCGTGGAGCGTCTCGACGCCGACGGCAGAGTGGAGGAGATCGCCAGGATGATCGGAGGCTCAGCCGGCAGCGCACGGGTACGGGCGAGTGCCAGAGAGCTCCTTGACGCCGGGACGGCGAAAGGCGAAAGCGAAAGGCGAAAGTCCCGCAAGGACTGAAGCAAAGTGGCCAAGAAATACCTTATCGAGACCTTCGGCTGCCAGATGAACTTCCACGACTCCGAGCGGATGGCCGGCCTGCTCGAGCAGGCTGGATACGAGTCCACGGAAGAAGACATCGAGGCCGACGTCATCGTCATCAATACCTGCAGCGTGCGGGAACACGCGGAGGAAAAGCTTTACACACGACTTGGAGAACTGCGGGTGCTCGCGGAGGAGACGGGACGCCACCCCGTCGTCACCGTCGCCGGCTGCGTTGCGCAGCAGGAAGGCGACCGCCTCATCAAGAAGACCAACGGCCACATCATCGACGTCGTCATCGGGACACAGCGGCAGAAGATGCTGCCCATGCTCGTCGAGCGAGCCACCCACACGTCCCGCGCCGCGATCGACATCAGCCCATGGGACGATGTGTCGTTTCCCCTGGGGATGGCCCGGCGCGGCGACCCAGTGAAGGCGTACGTCACCATTGTCGAAGGTTGCAACGACCACTGCGCATTTTGCGTCGTGCCGCACACCAGAGGGCACGAGCGGATGCGCGCCAGGGCAGACATCCTGGCCGACGTCGAAGAGGCCGCCGCCGCCGGACGACCAGAGATCCAGCTCCTCGGACAGATCGTCAACCACTACCAGGCCCCGGATGACCCGCGCTGTGACTTCGCCCAGCTCCTTGCGGAAGTCAACGACGTGCCCGGCGTCCAGCGTATCCGATTCGCCAGTCCTCATCCGCGCCATACAGGCCGGAGACTCATCGAAGCGATACGCGACCTACCCAAGGTGTGCAAGCACCTGCACCTACCGGTGCAATCGGGCTCATCCCGGATCCTCGCGGCGATGCGACGGCGCCACACACGGGAGGCGTATCTCGATCTCGTGGGACAGATTCGCGAGGCCATCCCGGACGTCACGCTATCGACCGATATGATCGTTGGCTTCCCCGGGGAGACCAATGACGACTTCGACCAGACGCTCTCGCTCACCGAAGCCGTGCAGTACCAGAGCATCTTCTCGTTCAAATACTCCGTGCGGCCGAACACCCTGGCCTCGCTTCGAATGGCCGACGACGTGAACGCAGACGAGAAGACCCGGAGAATCATGACGCTGCAGGCGCTGCAGCGTCGGATACAAACTCGACTTCACGAACGGAGAATCGGCGCGCGCGTGGACGTTCTGGTGGATTCCGTCAACCGACGGGGGACGGCGGAAATTTCTGGACGCACTGACGGCAACACCGTTGTGAGCCTGCCCGCTCCAACTGGCGAACCGGACCTGTCTCGCTGGATTGGCCGCACCGTCACGGTCATCATCCGACGCGCCGGGCCGCACGGCCTCTGGGGAGAGGCGTCAACTGGAGCGCTGGAGTCGGCACTATGAGCGACGACATGAATATGTTGATTGAGATGAGCATCAAGGGACTGATG
Organism: Acidobacteriota bacterium; assembly: GCA_021731165.1. Lineage (GTDB taxonomy): Bacteria > Acidobacteriota > Vicinamibacteria > Vicinamibacterales > UBA2999 > JAKFXY01. The sequence goes on from JAKFXY010000031.1 coordinate 3,116, forward strand.
GTGGACCCCGTCACGAACACGCCGATCGTGATTCTGAAAGACAAGGGCGGGGATCGAGTCCTTCCAATCTGGGTTGGCATCTTTGAAGCCAATGCGATCGCGCTGCAGATTGAGAACATCGCCACGCCCCGGCCCATGACACACGACCTGTTGCGCAACGTGATTTCAGACATGGACGGGCGGGTCGACCGAGTGGTCGTGTGCGACCTTAAGGACAACACCTTCTACGCCATCATTCACCTCACGGTGCGAGGAGAGCGTGTCGCCATCGACGCACGGCCGAGCGACGCGATCGCGCTGGCACTGCGAACACAGTCGCCGATTCTCGTGGACGAGACCGTCATCGACAATGCGAAGACCGTGGATTTCGGGACGGGCGGCGCCGACAGCGATCGACTCCAGAAGTGGCTCGAGAGCCTCGACCCGGACGATCTCGGCAAGTACAAGATGTAGATTGTCGGCCGGCCGACAATGCGAGCGCGCGACCATAAGCCGCCCCAAATTTCCGGAGGATGACCTCCGGGGTTCCGCCCCAGATCCGGCCTTCGCCCGGACTCCGATTCCACCCCAGGCATTGGGGTGGTTGACACATCGGACCACCATCCCTAGAATGGGCGCACTCCTCGATGGTGCTGTCCAGACGATAAATGATCGTTGCAATCGCGAACCAGAAGGGCGGGGTCGGGAAGACCACAACCGCCGTGAACCTCGCCGCCGCTCTGGCGATGCGGGGAAAGAAGACGCTGCTCATCGACTTGGACCCTCAAGCCAACAGCAGCATTTCATTTCTCGACCTCAGCGCGATCCAGCGCAGCACCTATGACGCGATCGCCGACAACGCACTCTCCCTGGCCGACATCATTCATGCCGCACCGCTCGAGAATCTGTTCATCGCGCCGGCGCGTATCGGCCTCGCCAAGCTGGAGTCACGACTTGTGGGCGAGCTCGATGCCCACTTTCGACTGAAGGACAAGATCGCTCAACTGGCCGGGGAGTACGCACACATTGTCATCGACTGCCCACCGGCGCTGGGACTACTGACCGTCAACGCCCTAGTCGCGGCATCACATCTGTTGATCCCCATCCAGTCGTCCTACTTCGCGCTGGAGGGAACAGACGACTTGCTGGAGACGATCGAAAAGGTGCGGCAGCGGGCGAATCCGGCGCTGCGCATCCTGGGGGTCGTGATCACCATGCACGACAAGCGGACTGCGCTGGCCAGGGACATCCGGGAACAAATCCAGAAGGTCTTTGGCGGCAAAGTCTTCAACACCGTGATTGCCAAGAGCGTCAGGCTCGAGGAGAGCCCCGCCTACAAGGAATCCATCTTCACTTTTGCGCCAGAATCGAGCGGCGCAACCGATTATTACCGCCTGTGCGAGGAGGTCATCGAACGTGTTGAAGCGCGGACTGCCTGAGACGCTCCGGATGCGGCACGACGAGCACTACGTCGAGGCGCTGGCGGCCTCGGCAGGAAAGCCCGTCGGGCTGATCGTCCCCATCGACCTGCTCGATCCGAACCCGACTCAGCCTCGCCAGGTCATGGGCGACCTGTCCGAGCTGATGGCTTCCGTGGCGGAGAAGGGCATTATCGAGCCCCTGATCGTGCGGCAGCGCACTGGGCGCTTCCAGATTATCGCCGGCGAGCGGCGGTACCACGCCGCCGTGCAAGTGGGACTCTCCGAGGTGCCGGTGATCGTCCGCGAGGTCGACGACATCGAGGTCATGGAACTGGCGCTCGTCGAGAACCTCCAGCGCAAGGATCTGACGGCGTTTGAAGAGGCCGAGGCCCTGAACCAGCTGGCGCAGCGGTGCAAGTACACGCACGAGGACATGGCGCGGAAGCTCGGCAAGTCACGTACCTCCATCACGGAATCGCTATCGCTGAACCAGATGCCAGACGAGGTTCGGCGCGTATGTCGGCTGGCCGACATCACCTCCAAATCCACGCTTCTCCTGATTGTCCGGCAGGCGGATCCTCACAAGATGCTGGCGCTCGTAGAGAAGCTCGCGGGCCAGGGCGGGGCCACGCGCGAGAGCGTCCGCAAGGAGACCGCGAAGCCCAAGGCGGGCCGCCCGAAGAACTTCGTGTTTGCTTTCAGGCCTCCCACCAAAGCCTTTCAGCTGAGAATGAGCTTCACCAAGGGTCGGGTGGACAAGGCCGAGATCATTTCGGCGCTGGAAAACATTCTGCGCGAGCTTCGGGCGTCCAAATAGCGCTCCAGCCTGGCCTCGGAAGCCGTCGGATCTTTCAGATTCCTGGCGTCTCGATCCTCATTTCATTGGCCAACTCAACAGAGTCGCATAATAGGCGTTATGTTAACCAATAGGTAGGCGCACGTCAGGCTGTCCAGCCCGCCGCATTGAAATGCCGGTCCGGCACCGCAAGCTCGATCGGCTGATGGACAGGATGGTGCTCCAGCTCGACTCCCCTTTGATTAAGCGCAACACGGAGGGCAATCATTGCCCGGGGCCCGACCTCGAGACCAGCGAATGGCACCTGAATCTCCAATATCCCGCCCGCGGCAGCTATCAGCCCGTCACACGAGGTGACCGTCCACCCCGACGAACCACCGCGCTTGAGGAGCTGCACCTCAAGGCCTGAGGCCCCCGTTCGAACCTGCACCCTGATGCCGCCGGGCACGAGAAAGTTCAGGTTGACCTCGACACCATCGTTCAGCAGCACTCCGATCCCCTTACCCCCGTCGAGACGAACGAACAGGTGCTCCAGGTCGGACCCGAATTCCACGAGGGTCAGCGCGGGTCCCCTTTCTCCAGACTGGTGCATTGCACCCTCTCTCAAGCCGGGATCGACCGATCCTGCCCCGATCCACTCGAAATAGCTCGTCACCTCGCCGTCAATCGTCGGTCGGATCAAACCCGTGGGCGGCGCGATGCGATCGGACGGGGGCTGTGTCGTGATATTGCTGACGAAGAGTTCCTCCGGAATCGGCTTGTCGAGTGCTCGATAGACGTTCCGGACATGCCTTCTGAACAGATCGTCGAATGCGAGGTCGTGATCCGATGAGTGATCGTCGCCATACCACCAGAACCAGTCAGAGCCCTCCGCAATGAGCAGCTCTTCACGAGCCATTGCCAGCGAGACGTCGGCGAGCCCGGCAGGCGGCGAATCAAGAGCCCGTCGCGCTTCGGTGAGCTGACTCCATCCGCGGTGGTCATCGGGGTGTCCAATCCAGATGTAGAAGTCACCGTTGATCCAGGAGCCCGGAAAGATTGGCGGCAGCACGACCGACGCGGTACCACACGCCTCGTCCATCGTGACGGTCTTCAGCTCGGGGTGGTTCGCAAGCCGACTGTAAAGCGCTCGAAGGAATGGACGACCCTGCCCCTCGTAGTGTTCCCAGGCGTTCTCTCCGTCAAGAATGACGAAAATCGTGGCGTCTTCTCCGCTGCGTGTCGCGCGATACCGCGTACCGGCCTCCACAAGCCGCGCGACGAAGTCGTCTGCGGCGGCAGCAGCGCCCCACGAGGAATACGTGAATCCGATCAGGTCTGACAGTGTGTGGTCCCGAAATCCGCAGGCCACGGCCGCCGAATCACGTGCCCCGGATCCGGTGCTCGTCCTCCCGCCAACTCTGTACGGGCGATACAGCATCTCCGGTTGCACCGCATGCCCGGCATCATCCCGACTGAAGGATCGCCCGAGCGTCCGAGCCAGAATCTCCTCGTCGGTGGCCATCCAGCGAAAGCCCGCTGCCGCCACCAGTGGAACCATCGCCTCGGAGACGGAGCCCTCCGAGGGCCAGAGACCCACCGGCGCCCGACCGAACAACTGACGATGCAACTCGACGGCACGGGCGAGCTGTTCAGCCGCATCCTCGGGGTGGCGGAACGGTTCCCGCGGCATGCGGGACTGGGGATGAGTCCGCAGGAAGACGTCCGTGTCGCACAGCAGCGGCAGAATCGGGTGATAGAACGGAGACGCCGAGATCTCGATCTGTCCTCGATCGGAGGCCGCGCGATACTCCGGGACCACCTGACGCAGGAGCTCGAGCTCGACTTCCCGCAGTACGGTCTTGTCCTGCTCGGTGAAGCCCCGACCCCGGGCCACAAGGTCGCGGACCCGAACGTCGCGATCGAAGTAGAACGGGTCCACCCAGGCGAGTTTGTGCCAGACCTGCAGGTCCCGGATGTCGTCCACCGAGAACTGCGCGGCCCTGGCCCGCGCACTCGGACCACCCTCCGGCCCGCGTCGCGCCAGTAACTCTGCGTATCTCGGGTAGGGATCGATCATCCGGGGCCGATGCGCGTGGAAGAAGTGCTCCACGCAGAATGCCCGTTCCTCGCTCGAGAGACTCTCCGCCGGCTTCATCCCGAGTTCGAGGTGGCGATCCCGGGCCTCCTCTCGCGCAAACGCCTCCAATTGGACGAGCAGTGACGGCACCAGATTGAAGGTCACCTTGACCGACGGAAACTCACGAAGAATCGCCGCCATTCCCCAGTAGTCCTTCAGGGCATGGAGACGGACCCATGGCAGGATGTGCTCGCCCGTGACCAGGTCCTGGTAGAAGGGCTGGTGCATGTGCCACAGGATCGCGACGCGCGTCATAATGCACACATCTGAATGCGGATACTCGACCGGTACATCATCCGTGAAGTCCTGACGCCTTTCGTCATCGCTCTCCTCGTCTTCACGTTTATCTTAGTCATTCCGTTCCTCATTGAGTACGCGGAGACATTCATCGCGAAGGGCGTCCCGGTCGCGGTCGTGCTTCGCATCATGGGGACCCTGCTTCCGCAGGCGCTGGCGCTCTCGATCCCGACTTCCCTGCTCGTCGGCCTCCTCGTGGCGTTTGGTCGGTTGTCGTCGGACCGCGAGTTCGTTGCGATGCAGGCATGCGGCATCGGTCTGACACGTCTGCTGCGCCCGGTCACGTTTCTCACCGTCCTCGCGTGGGCTGCCACTTCCTACGTCATGATCGTGGCCCTGCCGAACGCGAACCAGACCTTCAATGAGATCCGCTTCGGTATCATCTCGGCGCGCGCCGAGGGCGAAGTCAAACCACGCTTCTTCTTCCAGGACTTCCCTGATCTCGTCCTCTACGTCCGCGAGGTGCCGAGTGCCGGTGGATGGAATGGCGTGTTCATGGCGGACAACCGGACGGGGCAAACGCCGGCGGTCTATCTCGCACGCCATGGTCGGGTGCTCCTCAATTCCGAGAAACGAACCGTCGAGATGCTCCTCGAGGACGGGTCACGGCACACGGCCGATCCAAGCGGCACGTATGAGGTCATCCAGTTCAACCGCCTCGTGCTGAGCGTCAACCCGGAAGCGGTCTTCCCGCGCAAGGGGCCGCAAAAGGGAGACAACGAGATGACCATCGCCGAGCTGCAGGCCCGCGGAGCGGAGCTCGAGGCCCGCGGTGAGTCGGCACACAATCAGCGCATGGCCATCCATCGGAAGTTCTCGATCCCGGTGGCCTGCCTCGTCTTCGGACTCATCGGCCTCGCGCTTGGGGCCACCAACCGGCGCGACGGCAAGATGGGAAGTTTCGTCTTCGGCCTGGGCGTCATCTTTCTCTACTACGTGCCGCTCTTTCTCGGCCCGGCGCTGGCCAAGGGACGTCTGCTCACTCCGTGGCTCGCCGTCTGGTTGCCAAACATTCTCATTGGCGCACTTGGGACCGTGATGCTGGCCCGTCGCGCCAGAAGCGCCGACCAGCCGCTGATGGCGTCCCTCCCCGCACTGTGGCAGCGGCTGATGCGAATCGGACAGGCCGAGAAGAACGCGAACCACGCCACCGCTCGCGTCCCGTCCAGCGAACCCCGCGCCCCGAGGCGAATGCGTATCCCCGGGCTCCTGGATCGCTATGTGGCTGCGACCTACGCTCGAGTCTTCATGACGGCGGCCTTCGGCCTGGTCGGTATCTTCTACGTATCGACCTTCCTGGATCTCTCGGACAAGGTATTCAAGGGACAGGCGAGCTGGCAGATGCTTGGCGCGTTCTTCTGGTACATCTCGCCGCAGTACGTCTACTACGTCCTGCCGATGGCCGTGCTGCTGGCAAGCCTCGTCACCATCGGCCTGCTTACCAAGAACAGCGAGCTGGTCGTGATGAAGGCGTGCGGCATCAGCCTCTACCGTGTGGCCGTGCCGATGCTGGTTGGCGCGGTGATCGCGGGAAGCGTGCTGTTCGTCCTGGACCAGACCATCCTGGGCGCGGCCAACCGAAAGGCGGAAACCCTCCGCCGCACCATGCGCGGTCTGCCGGCCGACTTGCCGGACGCGCTGAACCGCCAGTGGATTGTCGGCAGCGGCGAGACCATCTATCGCTTCGACTACTACGACCCGGGCACACGGCAGCTCCTACGATTGACCACGTTTCAATTCAGTGACGGCATGCAATCGCTGACCGCCCGGACGTTCGCGGAGCGGGCCACCTACGATGGTCGCGACACCACATGGCGCGCCGAGCAAGGCTGGCGACGTGAGTTCGACGCAAGCGGCAACACCCGCGCCTTCGAATCCTTCGAACAAGCACCTCTGGCCATCGAGCCGGCTTCTTACTTCGGCACACAGCAGCCCGACCCGCGGTTCATGAGCTACTCAGCGCTGCGCCGCTACATCGTGAACCTGGAAGCCAGCGGATTCGACGTCGGTGAACAGCAAGTGGCGCTCGAGCGGAAGCTTGCGTTCCCTTTCGTAACACTCATCATGACCCTCATTGCCGTGCCTTTTGCCGTGACGACGGGACGCAGCGGCGCGATGTTCGGCATCGGCGTGGGAATCGTGCTGGCGATTTCCTACTGGACCGCGATTAGCGTCTTCGCGGCTCTGGGATCGGGCGGAGCCATAGCACCGCTCGTGGCGGCCTGGGCTCCGAATATGCTCTTCGGCGCGGGGGCCGCTTACTTGCTGCTCACGGTAAAGACCTGAACACGAACGGTGAAGCAAGAACCCAGAAGCCAGGATGTCTATCGTGCGTACATAATCCCGTCCAGCCACACCTGGCCGCTCGTGCCAAGCGCGGTGTTCACGGCGTCTACGACGAACAGCAACGAATCCACGCCCTGCAGCACCGGTCTCGCCCGCGATGTCGAATCGCGAGGCGACATCTCGTCAAAATATACGGTGATGCTCCTGGGAGTCTCGTCCACGTACACCGACCGCTGCCAGCGCTCCCCTTCCCTTCCGCCGGGCAATCGCAACTGCACCGAGAGCCGCATCCGACGGTCGGCGCGTGCCGTGAACACCAGCCGATCGTAGTCCGCGATTCGAGGACCGGCCGGAACTACGACCGCCACGTACGGACTTAACGACGCTCGGCCGCCGAGAGCGTACCGGAACTTGAGCTGATTCCCCCCGGAGGCGGGTACGACATCGAACGCCCCTCGCGCCTCCTCGCTCCGCTCGATCGCCCCCGGCGCGATCGGGCCGTTGTCGTACAAGGCCGCGAAGACCTCCGCGGCTTTGTGTGAATCTTTCCGCACATCGGCCGATCCAGGCAAGACAGCACGCCCGACGTAAATGGGGTTGGACAAGATCCAAGGCACGGGCGGGGTTCCCGGTGCGCCCGGCAGTCGCACTTCCACACGGTAGACAGCCGGCTCGGCCGGCTGCACTTCGACGAGCGGTGTCCCGTCACCAATTCGGAAGGCCTTGCCGTCCCGGAAGATCGTCACGAGTGCCTCCGGTGGCGCGTGGGTCTCGACTCGCAATGTCACTGGACCATCAAGCGCAAGCGCATCCCCGGCCCCAGCGATGTTGTCTCCACTCGTGGCGGTGAACCTCATCCCGGCCGGCTCCGCGAGCGCGTTGACAAGCGAGTGGACGTGTCCGGCGCGAAGCGCGCTCAACACGACAGGCGCATCAATCGTGGCATTCCCCGTGAGCACCTGGTCGCTCAGCACGATCGAAAACGTCCGAAACATCGTCTCGTACGAAGGAATCCTGAGACGGGTCCCGCTGTCGTACGGCTCACCCAGACTCGTAAGACCAATCCGGGCGTGAGCATCCGCCGCAGCCACCGCGCTCACCCGCCGCCGCAGCGTCAAGGCATCCCAGTGCGCGAGGACCTCGTCAGGTCGGTCGAGCAGTGATGCCAGCGCCTCGCGGGCCCTGAAGGGGAACGCCAGCAACACTCGGACGAGCGGCCACGTCGTCTCGTCGCGCCACTCGCTGTCGGCGTTCAGCCATTCAATGCCGTCCAACGGCGCGTCCCAATTCGTCCACCGGAGCTCACGCTTGGCGGAGCCCGGATGCGCGGCGAAGGCGAGACCTCCGAGTCTCGTGATGTCCTCCATCACGTCGCCGGGTTTGCCACCAAGCGGATACGGCGCGGCGGAGAGCCCGAGTGCCACCACATGTCCTCCGGTCGTACTGACCTCCACGCCGTCGATACAGAGCACACCGTGGCGGTAGCCTGGAGCGTCCGGTACTCGCGTGCCGTCTCCGTGGTCCGTGAAGATCACGAACCGCAGTCCGGCTCGTGCCGCCGCGGCGGCGACTTCGTCTACATCGCCGGTGCCGTCGGAGCGCACCGTGTGGACGTGGAAGGCGCCACGAATCGGCGCGGGCGTGTCGGCGGGCAGCGGTGGGAGTGCGAGGGACCGTGGCGGCAGGAGCGAATACCAGGCCGCGCCCAGCCCCAGCACGACCAGCAGGCGAACGAGGCGTGAGACTAACAAGACCGGGGCCACGCGCGACAAGGCTCGCGCCGCACGCGGGTGGCGCGGCCTCGACAACGTCCCCGCCTACGCCCTGGGGTGAAATCGGTCATAGACGGTACGCAGCCGCTGCTCGAGCACATGCGTGTAGATCTGCGTCGTCGAGAGGTCCGCGTGGCCAAGCATCATCTGGATGGCCCGGAGATCGGCCCCGCGTTCCAGCAAGTGCGTGGCAAACGAGTGCCGCAGCAGGTGCGGGCTCACGCTTGCGGGCAGCCCGGCCTTCCGTGCATACCCCTTCAAGATCTTCCAGAACCCTACGCGTGACAGCCCACGCCCACCGCCCCGCGCGTTCACGAAGAGGCGGGTGCTCGTTCGTTTCTTGAGTAACGCCGCGCGCCCCTCCCGGAGGTAGCCGCGCACCCACCGTGCTGCCTCGTCCCCAATTGGAACGATTCGCTGCTTGTCGCCCTTGCCACTGCACGTCAGGTACGACGCCTCGAGATTGAGATCGGCCTGACGCAGACCGACCATCTCCGAGACCCTCATTCCCGTCGCGTACAGCAGCTCAATCAGTGCCCTGTCGCGGAGTCCCTGAGGAGTGGTGACGTCGGGCTGGGAGAGTAACCGGTCCACCTCCTCCACCGACAAGTAGCGCGGTAGCCTCTTCCACGCCCGTGGCGGCCTCAAGTCGTCCGCCGGACTCGCCGCCAGCCGCCCGTCCATCACGAGGAATCGGTAGAACCCGCGGTAGCACGCCACGGCACGGGCCACCGATCGAGGCGACCGCCCCTCCGACATCAGCTCTTGCACGAATCCTTCCAGATCCTGCCGCGTAAGTACGTCGAGCCCCATGCCACGCCCCGCTGCTCTCCCGGCAAGCTGCCGGAGGTCGCGCTCGTAGCTCTCGACGGAGTTCGACGCCAGCCGCCGCTCAGCGGTGAGATGAGTCAAGTAAGCGTCGGACATCGATGTTGGCGGAATGTAGAATTATAGAATGCCCACGCGTTCGAAGTGGCAGTCTCTGCCGACCGAAGCCATCAACCCTTCCACCCTCGACATCGACAAGCTCTCCACCGACGAGTTCGTGGAGGTCATGATCAACGAGGATCGCAAGATGCTGGCCGCGGTCCACCGCGAGCGCGAGCGGATCGCCGTCGGCATCGACATGATCGCGGCGGCCCTCCGGAAGGACGGCCGCGTCGTGTTCGTCGGCGCGGGCACCAGCGGACGACTTGGCATTCTGGAGTCGGCGGAGATGCCGCCCACCTTCAGCACGGACCCAAGCCTCGTGCAGGCCATCATGGCCGGCGGCCGCGACGCGATCTTTGCCGCCAAGGAAGGCGTCGAAGACAGCTACGAGGAGGGCGCGCGCGCGATCATGCGCGTCAGCCCCGGCAAGAAGGACGTTGTCATCGGCGTCTCCGCCAGTGGCATGACCCAGTTCGTGAGAGGCGCACTGACCCGTGCCCGTCGGGCCGGCTCGCGCGTCATGTTCGTCACCTGCGATCCCGGCACCGAGCTCCAAACATTCGTGGACCTGACGATTTCCCCTGGGGTCGGTGCCGAGGTCATCGCCGGCTCCACACGTCTCAAAGCCGGCACGGCCACGAAGATCGTCCTCAACATGTTGACGACGGGTGCGATGGTCCGCATCGGCAAGACCTACGGCAACCTGATGGTGGACGTGCAGACGGGCTCGGAAAAGTTGAAGGACCGTGCTCGTCGCATCGTCAACATCGTGACCGGGCTCGAGTACGACGAGGCGGACAAGCTGCTGAAGAAGGCCCACGGCAACGTGAAAGCGGCCATCGTCATGCAGAAGACCGGTCTCGCCTACCCCAAGGCACTCTCGCGTCTGCGCAAGGCGCACGATTCGATGCGCGAGGCGATTGGAGAGGATATCGAGCCGCGACTGCGCGGCATGCTCCAGGGGCATGCCGAGGCCAAGACGCCGCTATAGGCCGGCCCCCGGATTGCGTCGAGACACTCGGCGTGCGAGATCTCATGTTTGACACCGCCCGGACGCTACTCCACGAGGCGGTGATCGCCGGCGCATGCCCCGCCGCGTCCATCGAGGTCGGCACCGCGAACCGCCCAATCTGGACGGAATCCGTCGGGCGCCTCACATTCGACGCACGCGCGCCGGCAACAACCAGCGACACCATCTTCGACCTCGCGTCGCTGACCAAGGTCCTCGCCACGGTCCCGCTCGTGATGCAGCAGGTGGAGCGCGGCGCGCTCGGCCTCGACGATGCGGTGGCCGGGCTCGTGCCGCAATGGACGGGGAACGCCCGCGCGGCCGTCACGATACGGGACCTGCTCGCTCACTGCAGTGGACTCCCCTCGTATCGTCCGCTGTACTTCCGTCACCGTGGGGAGTCCGAGGTCGCCGCGGCCATCTGCGGGCTGCCGCTGGAGTACGTGCCACGATCCAGGTCAATCTACAGCGACCTCGACTTCATTCTCCTCGGATGCATCCTGGGCGGCGCGAGCGTGCTGCCGGCTCGTGTGGCGACGCTGCTCGCGCAGACGGGCGTGATCGATCCGCTCCTGTTCAATCCTCCGGCGTCGTTGCACGGGCGAACGGCCCCGAGCGCCTTTGACGCCTGGAGAGGCCGACGACTGGTCGGAGAACCCGACGATCACAACGCGAGCATTGCACTCGGCGGTATCGCCGGCCACGCGGGCCTGTTCGGTACGGCGGGAGCTGTCGGCGCTTCTGCGCGGCACCTGCTGCAAGTGCTCGACGGCAGAACCGGGGCGTTTCGGCGCTCAACCCTGGAAGAGTTCATCACGCGGCGATCCGATATCCCAGGCAGCTCGCGCGCGCTTGGCTGGGACACCATGCAGCCGACATCGTCGTGCGGCACCCGCATGTCGCCGCGCGCTTTCGGCCACACCGGTTTTACCGGCACGTCGCTCTGGATTGATCCCGATCAGGGGATCTATGTCGTGCTCTTGACGAACCGCGTATACGCCTCGCGCAGCAACGGCGCGATCGTCGATGTACGCCGGCGAGTCCATGATGCGGTCATGGATGACGTACTGAGGTCAGGGGCGCTGTCGTAGAGTCAGAAGCGGCCGGGCCCAGGGATGCCTGTACCGAATCCGCCTCCCGCACCACCCCCGCGCGGCTGGGCGCCTCCCTGAGAAGGGCCGTTCTGACGATTACCGGGGCCGAAGGTATCCTGGCCGCCGCGCCCTCCGCGTCCGTCGCGGCCTCCACGCCCTCGACTGCCTACTCCCGCCGCCCCGCCACTTCCACCCGTCGGGCTCTCTGAACCGGTCGGCGATCCCGCCTGGGTCGTCGCCTGCGTGGCGACGAACGTCCACTCGTTGTACTTGCCACGGCCATTGTAGAGACGAAGGGATGTGCCCTGACTTCTGCTGACCACGCCCATGATGCCGCCACGTGCGGCGCCGAGAGATGCGGACCCGGCGGCCTGGCCCAGCGGAGCCTGAGCCATGGCGCCGCCGCCGCGCCCCTGTTGTCCGGCCGTCTGATTCTGCGCCACCTGGCCGGCCGCCCCGCCCGATTGGCCGGCGTACAGCAATTCGAATTCACCGTCCCTGGACATCGGATCCTTGTACCTCTTGCGGAGGAACCGCTGATCCACGAGCAGGTCGACAGACGGCGGAAAGGCATTGGCGAACTTGCGCTGGTAGAGCGCGATGGCGCGGGCGTACTGTTCGCCCCGAAACACCAGCTCGGCTTCGCGCTCACGCTGTGAGGCGGTCCGCCAGCTCGGCAGCGCCACGCTGAGTGCCACGGCCATGATGCCCAGGCCGACGAGCAGCGCGGCCATCGCCATCCCATCGTCGCTGCCAATGCCTTCGCGTGGCACGGTGCGTCCTACGGCGTCGCCGTCACCGCGACGACGGCCGTCGTGTCGGCGTTGTTGTTGTCGGTTTGCGTCGCACGCACCGTGTAGGTCCCCGCCGTGAACTTATGGGTGACCGAGGCCGCCGTCGTGATGGCCCCGAGATCCAGCGCCGTGCTGCCGTCACCAAAATCGACCTTGACGCTCCGCACGCCATTCGCGGCATTGGGCGTCACCGTGAACTGAAACGTCGTGGTCGCGGCCGGTCCAGACCCACCTGCCGGCGACGCCACCGCGATTGTGACCGACGGCCGCGCCGCCACGGTCACCACAGTCGATGTCGTGAACGTCTGCCCTCCGTCGGTCGCCGTCGCCGTGATCGTGTATGCCCCCGAGTTCGAGTACACGTGCGTGGCGGTCGTGACTGCGCTGACCAGGCCCAAGTCGGACGACGACCCGTCGCCCCATGTCAAAATCACACGTGAGGACGTCCCCGCGGTGGGTGTCACCACCACTGACGAGGGCAGGCCCGCGGCCGCGCCGGTCGCTGTCAGCGACACGCCCGCCGTCGCGCCGACCGTCACCGTCACGGTTCCCTGCTTCCCGCTGACGGCTGCCGTCACCACCGACTCGCGGTTCGTCGTGAGCTGCACGGTTGCATGGCCATCAGCGTCGGTCACGGCCGACGCGACGCTCAGCGTGCCGTTCGTGCTCGAGAAGGTCACCGGTACGCTGACGAGCGGACGGTTGCCCGTGCCCACGACACTCGCGGTCACGCTGACCGTGCCGCCGCTGGCGGGCACGACTGACGGCGAGGCCCGGACCGTCACCGTGTCCACGGCGGCTGATCCGACCGTGATCGTCACCGCATTGGTACCTTCGGTGGCGGGGTTGGCCGCCGCGCCAGAGAGCGCGCGGATGGTGGCCACGCCCGATCCACCGCCGGCGTTGAACGTGGCGGTAGCCATGCCGTTCTGCGTGTGTGCTTCCGCCGGGGCTACCGTGCCGATATCGGTGACAAACCTCACGGAGGTACCGTTCTGCACGGGCGTTCCACTGCTCTCGTTCACGAAGGCCGTGAGCTGAGTCGAGCCGCCACTCGGTACGATCGTGGACGACGCGGTCAGCGTGATCGTAGAGCCCGTGGGCGCCAGCAACGGCACTTTATCGCACGCCGCGGCCGCCAGGGCCGCGGCCGCGACACAGAGCGCCGCCGCGCGACGCACCGCTCCCGCCGTCACACGGCGCACGTGTCGCACTCTTCGATCCTCTTCCACCTTACCCACTCCCCGCACTCTACCTCTCTCCCATCGCCACGCGTGCTCACCACTCCGAGTAGTTCGTGCCATCGAGCCCGATCTGATCCGATCCGCTCTTGACGTCGTAAATCCCAATCTCCGTGGATCCGCTCCCGGGCTGCGGCTCCGACTGCGTGGTCTGCCATGAGTCCACCGACTGCGTGAACGGATCGACGGGAATCGTCCGGAGGTACTTTTCCGACACCAGCTCCTCGAGCGACGCGGGGTACTTGTTCTTGTCCGCGTAGTACTGATCGATCGCGTCGCGCACCCGGTAGAGATCTTCCTTGAGCACGGCTTCTTTCGCGCGCGTGACGCTGTTGCCGTACAGCGTGAGGCCGACCCCGGCGAGGATCACGATGATGGACATGACCACCATCAACTCGATCAGCGTGAAACCGCTCGGATGACGGCCGGCGCAGGTCGAGCGATGCGATCCCACGACCCTACCAGTTCCTGTACTTGGTACCGTCGAGCCCGGTTCCGCTGCTCTTCGTGTACACGTCGAACACGTTCTTGCCGCCCCAGCTGGTGGAGTCCGGCGTGTCCTGGTACGCACGCAGCCCCCAGTCCTGGCTGTTGGTCATGCGGTCTGTCGGAATGCGCCTGAGAAACTTCAGCTTCCGTCCGGACGCATCGCTCGCGGCAGCGATTCCCTCCACCAGCGTCGCCAGATCTGGCGGGTAGCCTTCACTGCCAGGCTCGAGCTCGGACGCGGCGATGAGTCCGCGGTCCACCGCGTCCTTGAACCGGTCGATCGCCGTTCGCATCTCCCTGAGATCGCGCCGCAGCTCCGCCTCGCGCTGGCGCTGCGAGGTAACTTGCGCCAGCGGCATCACCGCCGACGCGAGAATCAGCAGGATCGTCGTGACGACCAGCAGCTCGATGAAGGTGTAGCCTCGTTCCTGCATCTATCGAACGACCACGCCAGGCACCGGCGCGAACTGCAGCGGAATGAATGCGCCGCCGGGCGCAGTGGCCGTACCCGTGACGGCGAGGCCGCCGCCGCCGCCCCCAACCGCGTCGAACACGAGCGCCGCCAGCAGGCCGGTGCCGGCCACGCCGGTGGTATCGCTATTCCGGATGATGGCGATATCCACGCGTCCCGTCGCGGCATCCACCTGCTGCGTGAAGCTCGCCGTCGCCCCTCCGGCTCTCATCAGGGACCCCTCCTGCACCGCACGCACTCTCAAGGCTGCGGGGTTGTAGGTCAGCGTCAGGGATATCGCGGAGAGCCGCGACACGTTCGTGGCCGAGAGCGCCACGGTATAGGGCCCGCCTCCGACGCGAAAGTCGGCGCCGGGGGGTGTGACGACGATCTGCGCCGCCCCTTCGACTCCCGAGGCCGCCGCTGGAGCAGGACTCGCCGCAGCCGGAACAGACGTCGTGCCTGGCAAGGGAGAACTCCCCGGCGGCACAACGGCAACGCCCCCGCCCAAAGCCGCAGCGGGCTGAGACGCGCCTCCGGCAATCGATGGTCCTGCTGGAATCACAGACACACCGCCCGGCGCCGGCTGCGCCCCAGGTGCGGTCGTCGGGTCCACCGCATCGGGCACGGCAATGAGCGGAGGCGGTCCGCCGAGTCCGAGGTTCTGCTGGGTGCCGATGAAGATCGGGCTGAGATCCTGGACGGTCAGCTCCTGCGTCCGCACGATCCGCGGCGTCAGCAGCATGACGATGTCGGTCTGCAAGAGCTCTGTGTCGTTGGATGCCAGCAGCTTATTGAGAATCGGAAGCCGCAACAGGCCGGGAATGCCACGCAGCGTCTTGCGGTCGGTCTCGCGCAAGAGGCCCGCCAGCAGATTCGATTCCCCGTCGCGCAGTCTCAGCCGCGTATTGACGCGTCGGGTACCGAACGACGGCAGGTTCTGGCCCGCGACGTTGACGTCCTGTCCGCGGGTACTGTTCTCCACGAGGAGGTCGAGGATGACGTCGCCCTCCGGCGTGACCCTCGGTGTCATCTCGATGATGATGCCGACCGTGCGGTAGTTGAACGAGGTGAGCGGGTTGGTATTGGCGCCCCCTTGGGCGATCGGCGTGAACACGGTGGCCGGCACTGGAATCTCGTCGCCGATGTTCAGCGTGATCTTCTGCCCTTCCGCACCGCGAAGCTGCGGCTTGGCGATGAGTTTGGTTTCCGAGTCCGCCTCCAGGAACCTGACGACCGCGGACGGGACAGCGAGGTAGAAATCCGCGGTGGAGATGCCGCGCGTAACGGTGTTCATATTGAACGGTGTTGGCGTGATCGTCCCGGCGGCGGGCGCCGCCTCCGGCGAGAACGCGGCGCCCACGCCGTAGTCCGAGAGGTTCAGGCCGAACGTCTTGGCGCGGGTCCGGTTGACCTCGAGCACCTGTACGTCGATCACCACCTCGGCGCGCGGGTTGTCGTTGGCCTCGATAATCTTCTCGATGATCGCCACAACAGGGTTCGTGGCACGCACGGTGATCGTGTTGCTCGTCTTGTTGGCCACGATCTGCGGCTGCACGGCCATCGCCGGAAGGCGAATGACGGTGTTGACGATCTGCGCCAGCTCGGTCGCATCCCCGTGCGAAAGGAAGAAGGTGCGAATCACCTGCTCCTCATACTGGGCGCGCTTCTGCGCATTGTCGGGAATCACCATGATGGTCCGCTGGTTGACCACCTTGTAGAAGAGCTGGTTGGCGGCCAGCAACTGATTGAGGGCCTGCTCGAGCGTGACATTGTCGAGCTGCACGGAGACGGCGCGGTCCTGGTACGTGCCCTCGAACGTCACGTTGATCCCCGTGGCCATCCCGATGAAGTTGAGCGTGTCGCGCAGGCTCGCCATCGCGATCCGCAGGCCCGGCACCGGCTCGTTCGCGGCAATGAGCACCGGCTGGGCACCCGCCTGCCGCGCCTGCTCGCGAAGCTGCGCAATCGACGTCCGAGGCTGCGCTGCCTCGGCCAGGTCGCGGATCCTGCGCTCGATCTCCAGCACCTTCGCGGCCACCTGCCGGTTGGGGGGATCGAACTCGCTGCCGCGCCTGTACTCGCGGAGCGCCTCCTCGAGCTGCCCCCGCGCCTCGAAGACGCGCGCCTGATCGAGATGCACGCGGGAAGCGCTGAGCATCGCGCGCTCGAGCGCAATCTGGAAATCGACGCGGTTCGGGTTCTGCTGGAGCGCCTGGCGGTAGAAGCTCACGGCCGCGTCCCAGTCTCCGGCCCGAGCGGCGCGGTCACCGCGGCTCGCGGCCCGTCCGGTGGCGCAGCCCGCGATGAGAAGTGCAAGGGTCACGACCAGCGCGCAGGCGCGCCATCCTGACTGATGTGCGTCCCGCACGCGAATCCGCTCGGGTGTATAGGTCATTGTCCGGACAATCGAATCGCCTGCCGCCCGCGGCCATCCGCGTACGCAAGCTCGGCGGATTCCGCGCCTATCCGCGTCAACTGATAGCGCCCATCGATGATAGCGCCTTCCTTTCCGTAGAAAACGTTGCCACGACTGTCGCTCAGGATGGCCACCTTCACCCCGCCAATCTGATCCATGACCCCGATGAATTTCAGCGGAATCGGCGGAAGGGGCGGCGGACCCACGGGCATCGGCGGTGGCATGGCCACGGGCCTCGGTGCCGTAGCCGGCCGCGGCCGTGCCTGGGGCTCTGCCGCCTGCTCGAATCTGAAAGGATTGCGACTCGCGCTCGCGAGTTCGCCACGAGCCGCCTTCAACTGGTCGAGCCTCAAGTCCACCACCGCCACCTGGCCGCCGGTCGGCCGAACCTGGCCTGATGGGACACCGGCAGGCTGCGCCGCGCCAGCGGCGGGATCGTCAGGACCCCGCACGACGGCAACGCCAGCGAGGATGACGATCAGCACCGTGAGGACCAGGAGCTGGCGCCGCGCGCGGCCACTCATCTCTCACTGTCCCGGTAGTAGGTCGACAGATCGAGCGTCACGACGAGCGATCCGCCGCTGGTGTCCTCCTCGGCAAGCGATACGTTGTCGATGACCACGAACTCCGGGGCGGTCTCGAGCTCGTGAATAAACGTGCGCATCGCCGTGTAGCTGCCCGACAGAATCATCTGGGTCTTGAGGCGGCTCAGCGTGCTGTTGCGCTCCTCGACACGCTCGTTGAGGCTTCGCTCGTACTGCAAATTGGAACGGCGCGCCAGCTGCGGCACCCGCAGGTGCGTCATGCGGCGCGCGCCGGCAAGATCCGCCGGCAGCACGTCCCGATAGAACGTGGCCAGCTCCGTGCCCGCCCTGTCCTTGCCCGTCAACGTGCCGGAGGCCTTCTCGTGCTCTTCGCGCGCGGCCATGAGGGCTCGTTCGGCCATCCGGTCGCGCTGCTCGATGTTCGCCACGCGCTGCGCCAGCGGGTATACGACGGCCCCGTAGACCGCGAGATCGATCGCCGCCAGGATCCCCAGCGCAACGAGGATGCGGCGGTGGTCCTGAAGGGCGCGGCGCGCGAGCGACGTACCGGATGCGCTCACTGGCGGCCTCCCGTCAGGTAAGTCCCCTCCACGAAGGCCTCGATGATGCCCTGGGCGTTCGTCTCCTCCTGCCGTGCGAGCACGTTGCGGAACGTGCTCTTGGTCTCCAGCGCCTCGAGGAAGGCGTCGAGGTCCTCAACCCTCCTCGCCTCAACGCCGATCGACACGACAAAACTGCCGTCGCCTTCCTGTCGAGGCGTCACGGAGGTGATGCGCACGTCGGCGGGCAGCGTGGATTCGAACTGCGCGAAGAGCGCGGTCCACGAGAACGCGCGCCGGTCGATGATCGAATTCGCCTCGCGCGCGGCGGCGGCGACGACGTCCAGTTCCTTCGGGTTGATCTTCGAGCGAATCGCGGCGGCCTCGATGCGCAGGCGGGCGGCCTCCCCCTCGGACTCCACGGCGTGGGCCCCGAGTGTCCGCTGACTGAGTGTCAGCCGCGCGATGCTGACGACGTTGAAGATCGTGGCGCCGAGTATCAGGAATCCGAGGGCCCCAATCGCGACCCGCACCGCTCGGACGTTGTAGAAGGGGCGCGTGGAAAGATTGGTCCGCAGCATCAGGCCGTCACCGCTTCCCGCTGCGTCCGCAGCAGCACGCCCACCAGCGGCGAGAGGATATCGGCGAGGTCGCCGGTGGCGGCGATACGGTTGGTCAAGGCGGCGGCGCGTGTCGGGTCAATCGCCTCCACGGGGACACCGAGCCGCTCCTCGAGGCCACGGCGCGCGGCGTCGAGCGCGCCGGCCGTCTGCCCGGAGCCCCCGAGGAGCACCCGCGTGAAGCCCTGCCCGGCAAGCCGGTCCTGATAGTACATCGCTGTCTGATGCACACGATCGGCGAGTGAGCCCTCTTCCCCCTCAGCCCCGTTGCGGAAGAACATGACAGCCTCGTCACGCATGATGACGAGCGACGTGTGTTCCGGTCGCATGTGCACGAGCAGCCAGTCGCCGGCGGGAACACCGTCCGACGCGAGAAAGAGATTGACCACGCTCAGCGTGGCGATATCCACGAGCCCCGCGTAGACGCCAGCCTCATCGCAGACCGACTCGTACTCGCGGATCACGTCTCTCCGCGCCAGCGCGACGAGGAACTCCGCGGCTGACACGCGCCCACCGGCCGGCGTGTAGGCGATGCACGCCTCCTCGATGGGAAAGGGGGCGGACTTGCGGATCTGCCACCGCACAAGCTGGTCGAGATCCTCACGGCGCGCCGGAACCTGATCGAACTTCACGAGCGAGATGCGGGCCGTGACATCTGGAATGACGAGCGCGATGCGCGCCGGGCGCGTGCCCAGCGAGCCGAGCACGCTGCGCAGCGCCGCGACCACGGCGGCCCGATCGACGATGTTCTGGGACGTGAGGGAGGCGGCCACCGCCCCGACAGGCAGCGGCTGAACCGCGTACGCCTGGACAGTCGCCGTGAAGCCGCGGCGTGACACCACCGCGGCGGAGACCCGCTCGAGCGAAATCTCGACGGCGGCGTCGGGAGGCGGACTGGCGAGCCAGGCTGTGAGGAGACTCATTCGACGAAGGTCACCTTGTTGATTTCCCGCAGCGTGGTCTGCCCCGCCAGCACCTTCTCCACGGCGGATTCGCGGAGGAACCGCATCCCCTCCTCGTGCGCCGCCTTCTTCACTTCCGAGGCGGGGCGCCTGTCCAGGATCATCTCACGGATGCGATCGGAGAGGTCCAGCAGCTCGCAGATGGCGGTGCGCCCCTTGAACCCGGTTCCACCGCACTCGATGCAGCCGGCTCCCTCGAACAACTGATGTGTCTCGGCCAGCACGGGATCGAACGCCGACTCCTGCATCAGCCGTGGATCGGGTCGCACGGGGCGCTTGCAGTGGGTACAGATGAGGCGAACCAGCCGCTGCGCGAGCACGCAGTTGAGCGCGGACACGAACTGATATGGCTCGACGCCCATGTTCAGGAACCGGCCCAGCACATCCACGACATTGTTGGCGTGGACGGTGGTGAACACGAGGTGGCCGGTCAGCGCCGACTGGATCGCGATCTGGGCGGTCTCGGGATCGCGGATTTCGCCGACCATGATCTTGTCCGGGTCGTGACGCAGGATCGACCGTAGCCCCCGAGCGAACGTCAGCCCCTTCTTTTCGTTGATCGGGATCTGGGTGATGCCACGGAGCTGGTACTCCACCGGATCCTCGATCGTCACGATCTTGTCCTCGACCGACCAGATCTCGGACAACGCGGCGTAGAGCGTGGTGGTCTTGCCAGACCCGGTGGGCCCGGTCACCAGCACCATCCCGTAAGGCTCGCGAATGTACTTCCGGAACCGGGCGAGCTCCCTCTCCGGGAAGCCGAGGATGTCGAGCCTCAGCTCGGTGAACTGCTCGCTGAGCGACTCCTTGTCAAGGATGCGGATCACGGCGTCCTCGCCGTGCACGCTCGGCATGATGGACACGCGGAAGTCGATCGCCTTTCCCGGCATCCGCACCTTGAAGCGGCCGTCCTGCGGCACGCGCTTCTCGGCGATGTCCAGCTCCGCCATCACCTTGATGCGCGAGATGATCGAGCTGTGAAACTGCTTGGCGATCGGCCGCATCGCCGGCTGGAGCACGCCGTCGATCCGATACTTGACGTGCACCGCATCGTCGCCGGTCTCGATGTGGATGTCGCTGGCGCGTCGTTGGATGGCGGTGAAAATCGTCGAGTCCACCAGCCGGATGATGGGACTGATGTCGCTCGTGAGGCGTTCGACGGTCAGGCTGTCCTCGTCCGCCTCTTCGTCCTTGAGAACCTGGAGCTGGAACCCCTCGGTGGCGTCCTCGAGCACGCGCTGCGAGCTCTCGCTCTTCTTCAGGATCAGTTGAATCGCGGACGGCGCTCCCACGGTGACCTTGATCGGCGTGGCCAGGACGACGCCCAACTCGTCAATCATCGGCAGGTCGGTCGGGTCGGACACCACGATCACGAGCGACTGTCCCTCGCGACGATGAGGGACGAAGCCGTAGCGGAGCATCAGATCTGCTGGAATCGACCGGAACAGCGCCTGATCGATTCTGAACTCGTCCATGTCCACGTAATCGAGCCGGTATCGCACGGCGAGCGCCCGCGCGCGGGCCACCTCCGCCGAGTAGTCCTCGGGGGTGACGAGTTCGGTTGGATCAACGGTTGCCATGTTCTCTTCTTCCGCGTGACTACGCGCCGACCACCGAGCTGAGCTCGAAGAGCGGCAGATAAAGTGCCAGCACGACAAAGGCGATGACAATCCCCATGACGACCAGGAGAATCGGCTCCACCAGCGTGATGAACCGGGTCACTTCCGTCTCGATCTCCTCGTCGTAGAAGTCCGCGAGACTGTTCAACATCTCCAGCAGGGCGCCCGTGGACTCGCCGACCTCAACCATCTTGACGGCCACGTCCGGGAACACGCCGAGCGCCAGGAGCGCGGTCGAGAAGCTCTGTCCCTCCCTCACGCGCCTGGTGACGTCCACCAGCTCGCCCGCCAGGAACCTGTTCGACATCGAACGGCTGCTGATCTCGAGCGCACCCACGAGCGGAATGCCACCGCCGAGCAGCGTGCCAAGCGTTCTGGCCAGCTGCGCCGTGGCGAACTTGCGAATCGTCTCCCCCGCCCATGGCAGCCGCAGCAGCATGCGATCGATCCGCACGCGCTGGCCGGGCCGCTTCACCCACGTCGTGATGACGGCGGCCACGCCGACCAGCAGGAGCAGAATCAGCCAGAAATTGCCGACCACCAAACTCGACAGCCCCACGATCACCCGGGTCGAGAACGGCAGTTCCCTGCCGAAATTCGCGTAGAAATCCGAGAAGGCCGGCACGACCCTCAGGACGATGATGCCGATCAGTCCAAACATCATGACGACAAGGATCGCCGGATAAATCAGCGCCGAGATCGTCCGGCGTCGCACCGCGCCGATCACCTTCTCGTAGCCGACGTAGCGCCGAATGACCTCGTCGAGATTACCTGAACGCTCACCCGCGAGGAGCGATGCGGTGTAAACAGAGGGAAACATTTCCGGGTGCTCGGCGAATGCGTCCGAGAGCGAGCTCCCCGCCTTGACCTTGTCGTGGATGCCGTCGAGCGCCGACTTGAAGGTGGCGTTGGAGACGCGCTGGCGGAGGATGTCAAGCGACTGGACGAGCGGCATCCCGGCCTTCAGGAGGGTCGCCAGCTCCTGGTTGAATACGAGGAACTCCTGACGCCCGACACGGTTGCGCCCGGCGCGGGACAGGGTGGCGAAGGGGTTCAGCCCGCGGGGCTGCATGGAAAGGACGTACAGCCCCTTTTCATCGAACTCGTGGCGCAGCCGCGCCTCGCTGTCGGCGACGTAGGTGCCTTCGATGACTTCACCGCCGGCGGTGCCGAGCCTACAGCGAAATTCCATGGGGTTCCTCTGGTATTGGACCGAGAGGCGCGTGCACCGGTCTGGCGTCAGATGCGGGTGAGGGCCCGCTGGATGTCGGTGACGTGGGGCATCTGGTTCACGAGCGCGCCCGGCTACTTCGGCTGGATAAAGGCCCGAAACAGGCGGATCCCGAGCTCCCTGGCGTCCGAATTCTTCATCGAGGGAATGGTGGCCGGCACGAACGTCTTATCGACCGCAACCACGATTTCGACAGTTTCCGCCCCCCCGAACTGGCCCTGCGAAACGGGGACTTTCCGAAGCACCCGCCCATCCGCGGCCGCCACGGTGAAGCTGTCCAGGACGACAGCCCCAATCCTGACCTCGACCCGCGTCTGGCCCGCCTCCGAGACCGGCTGATCCATCAGGAGGTACAACACGGCGTCGCGCATGGGGTTGCGGAGAGCGAGGATGCCCTCCTTCTTGGACCATTGCCATTCAAGGCCGGCCCCCTCACCCGAGACCTCCGTGGCCTGCCAGCCGTCCTTGAACACCACGAAGACGTTGTCCGACTGCAGCCGCATGTTGAAGGTCGCCACTTGGATCGAGCGCTGTCCCTTGTTCTCCCCGGCCATTGGCACACGCTCGCCTGTCTTCGGCGACACGAGCCCGACCTCGACTCGAACCTCCCCCACATAAGGGAACCTCGGGATGAAGGTCTCGCGGGTGTACTCGACCGTGGTGCCGGACTTCCACTGGGACGTCGGCACCGGCGGCATGTGATCGTCGGTCCACATCAGCTCGCGATCCTGGTCGAGGAAATGGACGAAGAGCACGTGGTCCTCGCCAAAGGTCGCGTTCGACGCCACTTCGAAGCGGAATTTCATCTCAACGGGACTGCCGACCGCCGGATCGACCGGCGTCAGCGTGACATGCGGCGTGACGAGCGGCGCCGCCATGTCGGCGTTTCTCGTACATCCAACCGCCGTCATGGCGAGCAATACGAGCAGAATTCCCGGCCGACACCCGCGCATCTGAGTGGAATGATACTCCGCAATTCTGCTAGAGTCCTCATCATCACAATGTCCCAAGAAGCACTCGGCATGGTCGAAACCAAGGGACTCATCGGCAGCGTCGAAGCCGCGGATGCGATGGTCAAGGCCGCCAATGTCTCCCTCGTCGGCAAGGAGTACATCGGTGCGGGCTACGTGACGGTTCTCGTGCGCGGAGACGTGGGCGCTGTAAAGGCGGCCACCGATGCCGGGGCCGCGGCGGCCAGGCGCGTCGGCGAGCTCGTGTCGGTGCACGTCATTCCCAGGCCGCACACGGAAGTCGAGAGAATCCTCCCGAAAGGCTAGTCCGTGGCCGTCACCGACAGCCCGGCAGCGACCGACAAGGACCTTGCCTCGATCGCCGAGGCACGCACGCTCGCACGCGCGGCGCGCCAGGCGCAGACGCAGATCGCCGAGCTCTCCCAGCAACAGATTGACGATATCGTCGCGGCCATGGCCGAGGCCGTGACCCCGCACGCAGAGGCGCTTGCCCGGCTGGCCGTCGAGGAGACGGGCTACGGCGTCGTCGCCGACAAGACGCAGAAGAACCTGTTCGCGTCGCGCCAGGTCTACGACTTCATCCGCCCGATGAAGACCGTCGGCGTGATCAGTCGCAACGAAGAGAAGAAAATCGTCGAGATTGCCGAGCCCTTCGGCGTCGTGGCGGCAATCGTCCCATCGACCAACCCCACCTCGACGGCGATATACAAGGTGCTTATCTCGCTCAAGGCCCGATGCGCGATCGTGATCAGCCCGCATCCGTCGGCGACACGATGCATTACCCGCGCGGTCGAGATCATGGCCGAGGCCGCGACGCGCGCCGGCGCGCCGAGCGGCAGCATCGGGTGGATGAGGACCGTCACGCTCGAAGGCACACAGGAGCTCATGAAACAGCGCGACGTGGCGGTCATCCTCGCCACGGGCGGCATGGGTCTCGTCCGTGCGGCCTACAGCGCCGGCAAACCCGCGTACGGCGTGGGGCCCGGCAATGCGCCGTGCTACATCGAACGCAGCGCCGACCTGAAGAAAGCAGCCAGCGACATCCTCCTTGGCAAGACATTCGACAACGGCGTGCTCTGCTCTTCCCCGAACTCAGTCGTCGTGGATGAAGCCGTGGCCGAGGAGGTGCGGCGCGAGTGCGTGGCACAGGGCGCCTACTTCATGAACCAGGGCGAGATGGAGGTGCTGGCGAAAGCGCTCGTCACGCCACAGCGGCTGCCCAATCCGGCTCTGGTCGGCAAGTCCGCGGCGTTCATCGCACAGCAGGTCGGCATCACGGTCCCCGAAGGGACACGCGCGCTCATCGCCCCGCTGACGGGGGTGGGACGTGACTTCCCGCTGTCAATCGAGAAGCTCTGTCCCGTGCTCTCGTGGTACGTGGTGAAGGATTGGCGTGAGGGGTGCGAGCGCTGCATCCAGATCCTGCGCTACGGCGGCATGGGACACACCATGTCCATCCACTCGCGGAACGACGAGATCGTCCTGCAGTTTGGACTGAAGAAACCCGCATTCCGCATCTGTGTCAACACGCCGACCACCCATGGGTCAATCGGTCTGACCACGGGACTCGATCCGGCGATGACCCTCGGCTGCGGAGGCTGGGGGGGCAACATCACATCGGACAACATCTCGCCAAAGCACCTGCTCAACATCAAGCGGCTGGCGTACGAGATCCGCCCCGCGGCCACGAACCGGCCTCAGGAGCGGACCGCGGCACGTCCGCCGGCCGAGTCTGCCCAGCCTCTTCAGGGGATCCCGGCCCAGACGCTGGCTTTACGAATCGACCAGTTCCTCGCGTCGAGAGGATACAAGCCGCCCAGTGCCGACACCGGTGCCGACGCCGGTGCCGCGGCGCGAACCCCACCGAGTCCGCCCGCGGAGCCGCGCTCACCAGTGCCTTCGCCAGAGACTCCCCTCTCGTTTGTCTGCGAGGATGACGTCCTGAGCGCCATCAAGGCAGGCCGCACGCTTCTCGTTGACGAACGGACGATCGTGACTCCCTCCGCCCGCGACCTCGGGGAAGCGCGAAAGGTCTTCGTCCAGGCCGGCTGGCCGCGCTGAACGTCTCTGCATATTCCTGCCAGGAACTTCCCCAGATCGGCTGCAAATCATGAGCGCGACTGGACTTATTGTTGACCGTCCTTTCAACCGGGTGATAAAGTGGCCCGCGATGCGGAGCCTGAACCATGGTCGCGAAGGGGTGGCGTGCGCGCTCGCCGTCATCGCCTCGGTCCTCTTCACGACCGCGTGCGCGACCCGGGTTCCGGCGCGGACGACGCCGGCGCCGGCGCCTGTGTTTCGGACGCCCCCGCCCCCAACCCAGACTCCCCAGGTCGTAACCGATCAGGTCGCCGATCTGATTGCCGCCTCCAACCGGCACTTCGAGGCTGGCAGCCGCGAACTCCAGCTCGGTCACCTTGAAACGGCCAGGAACGAGTTCAACAGATCGCTCGAAGTCTTGCTCGAGTCGGGGTACGGTGCCCGCTCCGAACCGCGTATCCGGGACCATTTCGACAGGCTGGTCGAGCGCATCAGCGCCTATGAAATCTCCGCGCTGGCGCAGGGAGACGGCTTCACGGAGAAGCCCTACGAGCCGGCCTCACTCGATGATCTGCTCGCGGTCGCCACGTTTCCGCAACCCGACGCCACGCCAGAAACCACGCGGGCGGTTGTTGACGACTTGCAGGAAACGCGGCACGACATCGACATTCCGCTGAACGCTCGCGTGTTGAATTTCGTGGAACTGTTCACCGGCCGCCTGAAGAACTACCTGGAGGAAGGGTTGAGCCGCGGTGCGCGATTCCTCCCGATGATCCAGGAGGTCTTCCGGGCCGAAGGCATCCCCCTCGACCTCGCCTACGTGCCGCTCGTCGAGAGCGCGTTCAAGCCCAACGCGCTCTCGAAGGCCAAGGCAAAGGGGCTCTGGCAGTTCATGCGCGGCACCGCGCTCGAAAACGGCTTGAAGCACGACTGGTACATCGACGAGCGGACCGACCCGGAGAAGGCCACGCGCGCGGCGGCAAAGTACCTCAAGACGCTCTACGGGATGTTCGGCGACTGGCATCTGGCGCTCGCGTCGTACAACGGAGGACCCGGACGCGTGCAGCGCGCCATGAAGCGTTCCAGCCGGGACGACTTCTGGACGCTCAGCACGGGCACGAAGTACCTGCCGCGCGAGACACGCGACTACGTGCCGCTCATCCTCGCGGCGGTCATCATCGCCAAGAACCCGGCGCAGTACGGCATGAACGTCTTGCCGGGCCCCGTCCAGGCGTTTGAGACCGTCACGGTGCCGACAGCCACCGACATCCGGCGGATTGCCGAGTGGGCGGGCGCACCGGTGCAGGCCATTCAGGACCTGAATCCGGAGCTTCGTCGCTGGACGACCCCGGTACGAGGCAACGACTACGCGCTCCGGGTGCCTGAGGGCACGGCCGCCTCCGTGACGGCGGCTTTGAGCGGGTCCGATCCTGGCGAGCTGGCGCCGCTCAACTGGCACGCGGTGAAGAAGGGCGAGACACTCTCGACGATCGCGCGAAAGCTCAAGGTCAGCAGATCGGACCTGGCGGAAGCCAACTATCTGACGCTGAAGTCGAAGGTCTCGATCGGCCAGCGTCTGATCATCCCGCGGGCGCCTGCCCTCCTGTTGGCGACGCGGACCGACAGCCCCGCGCCGGTTGCGGAATCACGCTCGCTCGACGCGGTGGCCGCGGCCAACGTACGCGGGCCACGGCTGGAAAAAGCGGATCAGGCAAAGACGCTGTACCGCGTGAAGCGGGGCGACACGCTCTACTCGATCGCGCGGTTCTTTGACACCACGGTGGCATCGCTGAGAACGTGGAACGGCATCCGCGGCAGCGCCATCCAGATCGGCCAGCGGCTCACGATCTTCTCCAGCCGCGGCAACAATACTCAGTAGACGCTCGGCGTCGCACCAGCCGCGCTGCCAGGCGGCGGCTGCAGTTCCAGCACTCTTCAGGCGAATCCTGGCTGGCAATCCTTGCCAGTCGGCAGCCGGAGACATCCAGGCGGCCCTGTTTTTCCCGTCACCTCCGCTGCGAAGCTGCCGCGCACCGTGCTTGCATCGCTCGCGGCATGCTCGCCTGCCTGCTCAGCGCCGCGGTCTTCGGAGTCGAGGTCTACCCGGTTCAGATCGAGGTGGATGTCTCGTTCGGCCTGCCGCAGTTCACGATGGTCGGCCTGCCAGACGCCACTGTCCGTGAGAGCCGCGACCGCGTGCGGTCCGCCATCAAGAACTCCGGGTTCGAATTTCCGCAGCACCGGATTACCGTCAACCTCGCGCCGGCTGACGTCCGCAAGGCCGGATCATCGTTCGACCTCCCTATCGCCCTTGGCTTGCTGGCCACATCAGGGCAAATACTCCACCGTTCCATCGCCGACACGATTGTCCTGGGAGAGCTCTCGTTGGACGGCGCAATCAACGCCATCCGCGGCGTGCTGCCGATTGCCATCGCCGCCCGGCGTCTCGGCATCCGTCGCCTGCTGCTCCCGCCGCAGAATGTGCCGGAAGCGTCCGTCGTTGACGGCATCGAGATCTGCCTCGTGCGCTCGCTGACCGAAGCGGTCGAGGCCATCAACGCGCCGGATCAGGCCGCTCTCGTCACGGCCACCGCGCCCCCGCGGGAGAGCCGGCCATCCGGCGAGGGCGACCTTGCAGACGTCCGCGGTCAGCTCCTGGCCCGCCGCGCGCTCGAAGTAGCCGCCGCCGGCGGCCACAACCTGCTGCTCACCGGCCCCCCAGGCGCGGGAAAGACGATGATGGCGAGACGGCTGCCGGGAATTCTGCCGCCGCTCTCATTCGACGAAGCACTCGAGTGCACCGCTATCCATTCCGTCGCCGGCACGCTTCCGCCCGGAGGCGGTCTCATGTCCGCGCGGCCGTTCCGGGCGCCGCACCACACCATCTCGAACGCCGCGCTCGTCGGTGGCGGCGTCGTCCCTCAGCCCGGCGAGATCTCGCTTGCCCACAACGGCGTGCTCTTCCTGGACGAAATGCCGGAGTTTCATCGTCGGGTCCTCGAGGTGCTGCGCCAGCCGCTCGAAGAGGGACGCGTCACCATCGCCCGCGCCGCCCGAACAGCCGTCTTCCCCTCCCGATTCGTACTCGTCGCGGCGATGAACCCGTGCCCATGCGGGTTTCTCGGCGACGACCGGCGCGCCTGTCGCTGCACGCCCACGCAGATCGCCGACTACCGCGGCCGCATCTCCGGGCCGCTCCGCGACCGCATCGATCTCATCGTCGAGGTTCCATCCGTGCCGATGAGCGCGATTACCGACACCTCGCCCGGCGAGGCCTCACGTTGCGTCCGCGAGCGCGTCCTCGCGGCGAGAGCCATTCAGCATGCCCGCTACGGCGTGGATGGGCCGCGCACGAACTCGGCGCTGTGCGGCAAGGGCGTATCCACGTTCTGCCCTCCCGACACGAAGGGTCGGGCGCTCCTGCGAACCGCGGGCGACAGGATGGGCCTCAGCGCACGCGGGTACGACCGCGTGCTCAAGGTGGCACGAACGATCGCGGATCTCGCCGATGCAGACGCGGTGCGGAGCGAGCATGTAGCGGAGGCCCTGCAGTATCGCCTCGTGGAGTGACAGTCCACCCTGGGTTCCGCCACGGTAGAATGCGCGCCTCGTCCTCATAGTCCTGGAAGGTCTTGACATGGCCCGCGGCTCATTCCCCCCGAAGCACGGTCCGAACCACGCCCGCGGGTCTCGCACCTCGGGCCGACGCCAGCCCGGACCGGGCCATTCCCGGCACGCTGAGCGCGCCGGGCGTGCGCTACCTGGGCTTTGGCTCATGGATCTCTCGCGGGATTGCCAGACGCTCGCGGGAGCGGTGCTTGATGACCCGCCTCACTGCTCGCTGCGGAAGCTTCGTCGCATCCTGGACACATTGCCAAACCGAGGGAACCCGTTGGAGCAGGCGGTCGCGCGCAGCCTCCTCACGCAGGCCGCTGCCAGGATCTCGCGCGGCGTTGGTCTCGACGAGGACTTGGTTGTCGCCCGCTCCTTTGTCAAGTTGACGACCACCTCCCTCACAGGCCCCTGGCGCCTCGAGCTCCAGGCGCTCATCGAGCACTGCATCACCGTGAGCCGGATACGAAATGGTGGCGCAGGCGCCACGAGTCGATCGACGAACGCTCACGTCCGCCGGATTACGACGTTTATCGAGATCCACTACCCCACGTCGACGATCCGCCTGCGGGACGCCGCCAGAGCCGTGCACGTGTCACCGGCTCACCTGGCGCGGATTCTGGCGCAACACACGGGAACGACGTTCCTTCAGCAGCTCCGCCGGCGCCGTGTCTCCGCGGCGCAGGAGCGCCTGGCGGCGACCGCCTTGACGATCAAGGAGATTGCGGCCGCCGTTGGCTACGACAATCCGAGGCAATTGCAGCGGGACATCAAACGTCTCGTGGGCATGACGCCAAGCGCGCTTCGACAGAGCCTGGCCGCTGCGGCAGACG
Source organism: Acidobacteriota bacterium (assembly GCA_021731165.1). GTDB lineage: Bacteria > Acidobacteriota > Vicinamibacteria > Vicinamibacterales > UBA2999 > JAKFXY01. The sequence goes on from JAKFXY010000031.1 coordinate 33,185, forward strand.
CTCTCTGAACATCTGCGCGCGTCCGATGCAAAGAACAGACGCCATTTAGCACAATCTGTCGCACCTCTTCGATTGCGTCGGCGCCTCGAACCCGCAATCATCAGCCCTCATTCCTAATTTTCAGCATTCCGGCCCGCGCGACCATGCGTGGAGTGGCGGAGGATTCTCGTGAGCAGTGACAGAACGCGCATTCCCCTCGTCGTCCTCGTGTGCCTCTTCGCGTCTGCCTCGCCGGGACAGACGCAGAGCCTCGTCGTGAACGGCGTCTCGTCAGGCACGGTCTCGGCCAACGCCGGCAGTGTCGTGACGGTGGAGGTCTCCGGATCGAGTGCGGCGCTCGACTGGGTGGCGCTCGCACCCGCCGGGGGGAGCTACATCGCGTGGCTCTATATGAACGGCACCCAGTCGGCGCCCTCGTCGGCCATCCCGTCCGCGACGCTCACGTTCCCATTGCCCTTCCAAATCGGAGATTTCGAGATTCGGCTGTACGCCAACAATAGCTACACGGTGCTGGCCACGCGCACCGTCAGCGTCGGGTGGCCGACGAATTCCAGCATTGTCGTCGAGGGCCTGTCGCCGCCCGACACGGTCGTGGCATTGCCCGGCCATGCGGTCACCGTTGACGTGGCGCACGGCGCCGGCTCGCCCACGGACTGGGTGGGGTTATATCGGGTCGGCACGCAAAGCTACACGTCGTGGCAGTATCTCAACGGCACCGGGACGCCGCCCGCCTCCGGCGTCTTCAGCGCCTCGTTGACGTTCCCGCTTCCGCTCGAGCAGGCACGCTACGAGCTGCGATTCTACGCACACGACAGCTACGCCCTTCTGGCCACCAGCACGCTCGTCGTCGTCGAGACCCCCGTCGTGGTCAGTGGCCAACGGCCGCCGGTGCCGCTGGTGGTGCCGCCGCTCGCCACCATCGCGGTGAGCGTTATGGATGGCCCCGCGTATCCCACCGACTGGCTGGGTTTGAGGCGAATTGTGCAGGGTCACCCCCTGGTCTCCTGGAAGTACCTGAACGGATCGCACACGGCGCCGGCCACGGGCGTCTCCGCGTCAACCGTCGAGTTTCAGCTGCCCGACGGACCCGGCCAATACGCGGTGGAGTTCTCGCCCAACGACACGTACACCGTGATTGGGACCAGCCCGACCGTGACGGCAAGCTGCGTGTCCAGCGTGTCGAGAGGCTCGATTGCGGCCACCTCCGCCGGTACCACGGGGTCGATGTCCGTCGTCGCACCGTCCGGGTGCGGTTGGACGGCGGAGAGCCCCTCATCGTTTGTCCACGTCACGAGCGGCGCGAGCGGCGTGGGGACGGGAACCATGACCTTCTCGGTGGACAGCAACGCGTCTTCCGATCCGCTGACCGGCGCACTGACTATCGGCGGCTATCTCGTGCCCGTTGGCCAGGACGGCAGCGGGTTCGATTCAACTGCCTGCGAGCTATCCCTCTCCGCCACCGTCACCGATCCGCAGAGCGGCACGCTGAATATCACGGGGCCGTCGGACTGCGCCTGGACTGTTGCCTCTGGCTCCTCGCAGGTGACGGTCGGACAGGGCAGCGGGACAGGACCGGCAACGGTCGCCTATCAGCTCGACGCGGCATGGGCGCCAACATCCATTAGCGGACTCTCCATCGGCGGGCTGCCAACGGCGGTGCAATCCTCGGCCTCGACCGGGCCGATCTGCCTTCAGGTGCCCATCATCCGCCTGGACAATCAGGTGCCCATCCAGTGGATTCAGTTGTGCGCGTACCCGACGGGCCAGTCATCATCGCCGCTCGACCCTCCCGTCGCGACCCCGCCGGGCGGCACGTATGCGCAGGCGCAGAGTGTGACGCTCACCGCGGCGGCCGGGGCCACGATCCGCTACACCCTCGACGGCCAGACGCCGAGCGCCGCCTCGCCTGCCTATACCACGCCGCTCTCGATTGCCGCGACGACCACGCTCAAGGCCGGTGCATTCGATCAGACCGGCACGCCGAGCGCGACGCTGACGGAGACCTACGAGATCGTGCCACCGCCGCCCGTGTGCGCCTACACCGTGGCCGTCTCGCCCGAGACGTTCCCGGCTGCTGGCGGCAGCGGTGAGCTGTCCGTAACCGCGCCTCCCGCGTGTCCCTGGACCGCCGAGACGGCGGCCTCCTGGATCACCTTTGTCGGGACGGTCACGGGAGTAGGTTCCGGCACGGTGTCCTACACCGCCTCGGCCAACGAGGGCGATGCCCGCTCCTCGTCCATCACCGTCGGCTACGTCAGTCGAAGCGTGCATCAGCTCGGCACGAGTGCCGACACCGTGCCGCCGACGATCCAGGCGACGGCGACGCCCGCCGCCAACGGCTTCGGCTGGCACTTCACGGACGTGCGCGTCGCGTTCTCCTGCAGCGACGCGCTGTCTGGAGTCGTGCAGTGTCCGGATTCCGTGACGGTCGTGGGAGACGGCGTCGATCTGCTCGCGAGCGGCACGGCCCTTGACGCGGCCGGCAACTCCGCCTCGGCGAGTGCCACATTCAAGATCGACCGCACCGCGCCTGTTGTCACCATCCTGTCGCCGGAGGATCGAGCCACCGCCAGCGGCTCGCTTGTCCAGGTGCACGCCGAGGTCAGCGATGCGCTGTCGGGTGTGGCCTCGGCGTGGTGCAATGGCGTGGAGGCATCGATCGACAACGGCCAGGTGACCTGTGATGTCTCGGTGCGCCCAGGCCTCAATGCCGTGATCGTCAACGTGGTCGATCAGGCGGGCAACAGCGGATCGGCGGGCGTACACGTGAAGGTCACCGGCACGCCGACGACGCTGTTGGCGTCGCCGAGTCACCTCACCATGCTGACGCAGCGTGTGCAACCCGTGTCAATCACGAGCGAGTTTGGCGTCGAGCTTTCCGGCGTGGAATGGAGCAGTGCCGATCCCACGGTTGCGACCGTGCTCGAGACCGATGGCTTCCTCGTCGAGGCACACAGCGAGGGCAGCACGGTGCTGACCGCCAGTTGGGAGAGCCTGACCACCACCGTCACCGTCACGGTCCTGGGCGGCACGTCGTTGCCCACGGGCACGCCGGTGTGGTCCACCGCCGCCGCTCCCGGGATGGGGCTCCAGGAGCTGTTCTATACGCACAAGGAAGACCCCTCCACGCCGGACTTCTTCGCCGTCGAGGCCGATGCGACGTGGACCAACGTGGTCGCCCGGGGGCTGATGGCCGACGGACGACCGGGCGAGGTGCTTCCGCTGGGCGGAGGCTATCCCGTGATGGGCGATGCCCTGGGCGGCCTCATCGTGGGCACCGTGGATGGCGCTCTGGCTCGGGTCGGCGGCCCCGCCGGCACATTACCGTGGCGTCATCGGTTTACCGATAACGTGTGGCCGGACGGCGCCGCCGGCATCGCGCAGAGTCCCAACGGGCGTATTTACTTCGTCGAAACGCTCTCGGACGGCGGCACGCCCCTTGCCAAGCACGTCGTCGTGCTCGACGGACACACCGGCCAGACACTCGAGCGCATTCCGCTGCCCACGGGATCGGCCACGATCAATGGCAGTGAAGGATGTTGGTCCACGCAGTGGAGCACCTACGAGACCATGTCCGAGGTTGGCAAGCTGGCCGTGAACACGGATGGCGATGTCTATCTGCCGTTCGACCTCCAGAGCGGTGTCGAAGGGTGCGGGGCCGTCCCACACGTGAACAACACCGCGGCCTACCTGTTGAA